>CASEOW010000001.1 GCA_949289785.1 uncultured Bacillota bacterium
TAAATCCTTGTTCAATACGCTATAAGCAAGATTCGTGTCAAGTGTAAATATGAACACCTTTACGAATGTGGTTATCGAGAGAAATCATAACAAATCGTTTGGGTGTTTTTTATTTATAAAAAATCCCCAACATAAAAATGATGAAAGGAGATTTATAATGACAAGTTTAAATATAATTAGAGAAGAATTAAAAGATATAAGATATTACTATTCCCGTAAATCAGTTTTTGATAGTGTTGTGAATAGTGTAGGAGAAAATGCAATTTTAAAAACAATAGAAAAATATAATGAGGCAATAAAATTAGCACCACCAAGACTATATGATTTGTATGTTTCATTATATTTGCAAAATAACACGCAAGATTCACTTTCTGTAAAATTAGGATATACTTTTGAAACAATTTCAAGATTGCATACTAAATTATTGAAATTTTTAAAAGAACAATTTGATAAAAAGGAGGAAAGATAATGGGGAAAATAGATTTTATGCAAAATGCTGATAATGTCTATAGCACAATAAAGTATATTGTTTCTCAAAAATATAAAAAATGTTTAACTTTTAATGATAAACCATTTATCACAGGTATAGATACTTATTATAAAAGAACACCTTTAAGAGATAAACAATATGCAAGACTATATGGTAAAAATCCTATTGTCCGAGGTGGAAGGGTTTATTGTAGTGTAACTAAAAGATTTTATAAAGATTAAAAAGGCAATTTTAAATGATTGTCTTTTTTTATAATAAAATTTATTAATAATTCAATAAAAAATCTTTCAACTGTCACAATAAATTGCTATAAAATAAAAAAAATGATATATTTAAAATAGAGGTTAAAATATGGAAGAAAATAATATGCAAATTAAAAATATTGATGCTTGTGAAAAAAGAACAACTCCTACAATTGATTTTGTTAGATATGGGGAAAATTGCAAAAAGTTAAATGATTCTATAAATGACAAGGATGAAAAAAATATAGCAATTTCTGGTATTTTTGGTGCTGGTAAAAGTAGTTTAATTAAAACTTATAAAAAAAGTTATGGCAATCAATATATGACAGATATTCTTTCGAAGTATGATATAGAGAAAGAAGAAGATAGAAAAAAAATAGATAATATACTTAAATCTGATAATTTACAACAAAATCTTACAAAATCTTCAATAACGATATCATTAGCTAATTTCAATGTGGTGGGACGTCAAATTCAAAAGAATGATGATAAAGAAAAGAAAGATTTAGATGATAGAACGAAGATTAAAGAAGATTTTAAACAATTAAATTCTCATTATGAAAATCATAGTGATACTTTAAAAAAATCAAGTGAAATTGAACAAGATATAGAGAGAAATTTACTCCAACAATTTCTTTTTAGCAAAAAACAAAAAGTTTTTTCAGATTCTAGAGTGAAAAGGGTTACTTCATCATTCGGGTTGAAAGTTTCGTCATTTGTGTTTTTTATTTTATTAATAAGTTTTACATCAATTTGTTTAATTAATAAATTTGATTTAGTATGGAAATATAACCATATTGTAGAATTTGTATTTGTCATACTATCTACTATATGTGGATTGGTATTTTTAAGTCTTGTTCCTTTGTTGTTTAAAATAAAAACGCTTAAAGTTCAAAATATCGAGATTTCGACAGAGGAAAGGAATGCAGGTGTTGAAAGTTTACTAAGTAAGTATTTAGATGAAATTATTTATTTTTTTAAAACAAATAAAATAAAAGTTGTGTATTTCGAAGACTTAGATAGACTTCCAAATTTAAATATTTTTAATAAACTAAGACAATTAAATTTCATTTTAAACAATTCTTCAGAATTTAACGAAAAAATAACATTTATATATTGTATTTCAGACAGTATTATGGCAGATTATGAAGAGAGAGCTAAATTTTTTGATAATATTATCACAATTGAGCCATATGTTGATTTTGAAAACTTAAAAAAGACTATAAAATTTAATATTGATTCAATAAAAAAATTTGAAGGTACTGATAATGAAAAAGTCGACGAGTTTGCTTCTGACATGTCTAAATTTATGGTGGATTCACGATTAAGTGTTTATATAAAAAGAGATCTCCAGGAATTAATAAGAATTTATGAACAAAATTCTGACATAAATAATATTACTATTATCGAACTTATTAAAATTTATACTTTATCAATTTATAAGAATTTATATTATTTTGATTATAACAAACTTTCAAATCAAGAATCATGTTTAGATAAATCGTTTGAACTGATAAGATATATTAAACAGGATTTAATAAAACGTAACTTAGAATCAATTGATGAATTAGAAGAAGTTTTAAAATCTTCGTCTTATCATGAAGATTTCGATAGTATTTTGCAAGAAATAGAATCTTTGAGAAAAAATAATGATAGAATTAATAGTATGTCTGTTTCAGAATTCATGAATGAATTTGATTGCTCTGATATAAGTAATAAATTTTTAAATTTATGTCTAAAAAAGGGGTACATAGAAAATGATTTTAGAAAGTTTTTATATGGTATAAATTATTCATTTATAGATGAAAGTGATAGTGCTTTTATTAGATATAATAATTTTGGAGAATTGAATTCACCAATAAAAGGCAATTATTCATATGAATTAAAAAATTATAGTGAAATAATAAAAGCAATATACACAGATAAATTTAGTTCAAGCAAAATCTTAAATATATCTTTGTTAAATTATTTAATCAATAAAAACAAGCAATTAAGTTTAGCTGAAGATAATAAATATAAAGAAATGAAAAATTTATTGTTTAGTGCTAATGATGATGTAAATAATTTTTATATTGAATATTTAAAAACTCAAGATGAGGGGAACTGTTTAACAATTACTAGATTGTTCTATAATTCAATTGAATTTTTAATAGCATTTAAAAATTTATGTGGAACTATATCATTAGAAAAACAAAATAAGATTATAAATTCTTTATTAAATGAAACACAATTGGATAGGGTGCCTGAAGGTTCTAGAAATGAATTTTGTGATTTAATAAATAATTATGATTCTTGGCATGATGTAAAAATAAGTGAATATGCTATTTCCAATTTGAAAAAAGTAGTACAAGTTAGATTAAAGAGTGTGAAAAACTTGGATATTGAGTCTATAAAAATAGTTTGTAATAATTGTTGCTTTGAAATAAATATTGACAATTTAAATATAATAATGAGTGTGCTTCTAAATGAAAATGAACCTGGTAAATATTTAAATAGAATTTTAAATTTAGAACAAGTTGATTTGTTTAATTATTTTATGGATAATATAGATTATTTGTTAAAATTATTAGAGAATCAGGTTGTAAGTAATGATAATGTATATAAAGTTTTAAACAATCAAGAAATAGAAGATGAAACAAAAACAAATTTTATTGAAAAGATGAATTTTGATTTTGAAATTAAAGACAATATTGATGTGAATTTATTAAAACTTATTATAGAAAATGAAAAATTATCATTTGATATTTTAAACATATTTAAGGCTTTTGTTATAGATAAAACTCAAGAGTTTGAAAATTATTTTAATAAAGCGAATTTTCAAAGAATATCTTTTGAAAAATTATCCGAAATACAAGAAGATGCAAATTATCAAAATTTTCTTAATAGAGTTGTATTTCCTAAATTATTACAAGAGAATAATATTGAAATTGCTAAAAGTTTTAATTTGTCAAATCTTACTTTATGGGAAATCAGTAAAGAATTTGAGAATCACCTAAGAAGGTTAATTAATAATAACATTGTTGAATTTTCAGCAAAGAATTTAAATAATATAGTTGATTGTAGAGATGCATATTGTGAATTAATTAAAAATAACGAAACAGAATTTATAGAATTTTTAAAACAAAACAAGTTAAATCTAAATGATGAATTATTTACTTATATAATTTGCAAAACTAAAAATATATTTCTTAAATCATATTTAATAAATAATTATCCGGATAAAATTATTTTTGATTATAAAGATAGTCAGAATAATTATTATCAAAATATTATAACTTCAATTAAAGAGATTAAAGTAACAAATAAATTAGTTATTGAAAAAATGATGGCAACATTTTCAAACGAATATGATTACGGAAAAGAAATGTTTTCTGAAATAATCACTAAAAATAATGATGTTTTCAATGATATTAATGAACTTTTTAATGTAATTATAAAAATTGATGATTATTTTGAACAATTTAAACAAGACTATGCGATAATAGATCAGGATCAACCTCAATTTATATTTGATATATTAAACATGTTAGAAAATAGGAATATTTTAAAAAAAGATAGAAGAGGATTAAAAGATAATAAAGTTAAATATATTAATCTAATAAATAAAAAGAAATAAAAAAATACTAGGAGAACCTAGTATTTTTTTTATTTTGTCTATGAGTTTAAAAATAAGAAATATAAAATTTGTTAAGTGAAATCAAGAGATGGCGAAGTATATCAAATGGTGTCAAAAATTAGGCATATAAGTGTCTAGTAAAGGGCAAGTGATGTCATGGTAAATTGAAAAAACTTATTTTATAATTTTCGTGTAATCAATGGCAAAGGCAAATTATTAGGCGAGTTTCTTATGCGTGAAATTTCGTAAAGGTGGCCACCTACGGCAAAGTATCGCACGAAAGCGTTGTGTTTTAAAAAAGTCCTTTGGTTGATTACAAAACAACTTAATATTCTTTATTAAGCAAAATAAAAATTTTAGTAAAAGGAGTTTATAACTATGGCAAGAGAAATGGAAAGACGCTGGTTTGTTCCAAATAAGCGTGCAAAAAGTTACGCGGAAGAGCGTAGAGCAAAAGTCCATCAACACGGACAAAAAGAAGGTAGAGAACTTACTGACTATGAAGCTGGTATGAGATCGGGTTATCTTCAATGTAAAAGTGATCATGCTGGGCTTTACAAATACAAAAAGGCTTTGGAAGAAGGAAAATCAAAATCTGAAGCAAAGAAAATTTCAAGACAAAAAGGTAAAAGATAGGAGGTAAAAAATGGAAAAGAAATTAGTAGAAAATAAAATTGTAGTTGAAAGAGAGACTTACGAAAGAAATGGTAAAAATTATTTTAGTTATTTTATCAAAGGTAATATTCGTGGAAAGGACGTAAGAGTTTTGCTTGCTCCACCAGATAATGGCGGTTTTGCTGTTTTAGATATTGTTTTTGGTAATGATTTGAAAGCAGATTTAGTGCTTAA
>CASEOW010000002.1 GCA_949289785.1 uncultured Bacillota bacterium
CCTGCAGCGATGGATACAATGCTTGCTCATTTTACTGATTCTAATACTACTCCAAATGATTATGATTTAATTGTTACTGGTGATTTAGGTAAACTTGGAAGTGAAATTTTGATAGACTTAATGGAAGATAATGGGATCAAATTAGGTTTAAATTATAATGATTGTGGTCAAATGTATTATACAAGAAGTCAAAATACTTTTTCTGGTGGTAGCGGTTGTGGTTGTAGTGCAACTGTTTTAAATTCTTTTATAATGCATAAGCTTAGAAATGGTGATTTGCAAAGAGTTTTATTTATGCCTACAGGTGCTTTAATGAGTACTACAGCAACTCAACAAGGAGAAACAATACCAGGAATTTGTCATGCTATTGTTTTAGAAAGTAATGTAAAAAGAATAAAAAAGAAAGAAAATATTTTAGTTACTAAAAATGTAAATTCTAAAAGCAAAAGCAAAGAAAAAAAATAAAGTTAAAGTTTGATTTTTTTCTTTAAAAATCAGTGTTTTATCAATAATCTTAATTACTAATTTTTTAATAAAAATTATAAGGAGAGTTTATGTATTATCTTTGGGTTTTTTTAATAGGTGGATTTATATGTATGTTAGGACAAGTCTTGATAATATATACAAATATAACTTCAGCTCGAATATTAGTTACATTTGTTTTAATAGGAGTGATATTACAAGCTTTTAATATTTTTGACCCTATCTCTCAATTTGCAAGAGCTGGAATAAATGTGCCTATTATTGGTTTTGGAGCTTCTCTTGCCAAAGGTGCAATATCTGCTGTTCAAGCTAAAGGTCTTTTAGGTGCATTTACTGGTGGACTTGAAGCGACAGCAGGTGGTATAGCAGCAGCAGTTCTATTTGCTTTTATATTTAGTTTAATATTTAGGTCAAGAACTAAAAATTAATTTATTTTCAAATATAGTATGTTGTTTATTATATAACTTACTATATATTGTTATATTTTTTAATTGTAAAATTTTAAAAAAAAATGTCATATATCTATTATATAATGGAATATGACAAGGTCTGTGTTTTAAAAAAGAAAAGAAAAAAAATGTCAAAAAAGGCTAAATTAAGAATTTGTTTGGCTATATTTTTGTTATTTATTTTATCAATAATTTTTTATTACTTTAAGATAGTTTGTCCTATAATTGTAAATTTAAGTCAAGAAAAAGTTCGGGCAATTGCTACCAGTACTATTAGTGAAGTGGTTGGTGATGTTATGAGTAATGAAAATACTAAATATGAAAATTTAGTAAAAGTTACTTATAGTGGTGAAAATAAAGTTGAACTTATAGAAATTGATACAGTTCAAGTTAATGTTTTGATTAGAGAAATTACAAAATTAGTTCAAGAAGAATTTAACAATCTTGGAACTGAGGGACTCTCAATAACACTTGGAACTTTTACGGGTATACCTTTTTTATTTGGTTATGGACCTTCTGTAGGTATAAAACTTGTTCCTGTAGGAACAGTTAGCACAGTAGTAAAATCAAATTTTCAAACTGCTGGTATTAATCAAACTCTTCATAGACTTAATTTTGTTGTCAATTCTAATATTGGTATGGTTTTACCTGGTATGACTAAAAATTTTACAACTGAACTTGAAGTGCTTTTATGTGAAAACATTATTGTTGGTGAAATTCCTAATGTTTATCTTCAAGGAAGTATAATCTAAATTTATTAAAATTACCATTATTAACTTTTTATAATTGTTTAATATAAATCTAAATTTTTTTTAAATTTTTTAATACGATTTATAGCTCTTTTATGGTCATTTTGTAGTTAAATTTAAAAATTTTAGTTATTTTTATATATTAAAAAAGGATTTTTAAAAAAAATGTAGTATAATAAAAGTAAATGGCATTTTTTAGGAGATAGAATATTGCAAAATAACGGTTTTTCAACTGATTGGCTTTATAAGTTGAAACAAAAAAATGATATTGTTTCGGTTATTGGTAAATATATTCGTTTAGAAAAAAAAGGTGGTAAATATTGGGCTTGTTGTCCTTTTCATAATGAAAAGACTGCCTCTTTCACGGTAAACGAAGATGGTTTTTTTTATTGCTTTGGTTGTAAAGAGTATGGTGATGTCATCTCATTCGTGATGAAATATGAATCTTGTGATTTTAATCAAGCTGTTGAAATTCTTGCTAAAAATGCCAATATGGAAATTCCTAAGTTTAGTGGAGATGATAAAGTTTTTGAAAAAAAAGAAAAAAGAGATAGGCTTATTAAACTTTTAGATTTAACTTACAGGCATTATCAGTCAAATCTTTATTTACCACAAGCAAAGCTTGCACAAGAATATATTAAAAAAAGAAAATTAACCAAAAGAGAATTGGAAGATTTTAAATTAGGATATTCGCTTGGTTGGACTGAATTAGTTACATATTTAAAAAGTAAAGGTTTTACTGAGAAGGAAATGCTTGAAGCAGGAGTTGCTCAAATTAAAAACAACAAATGTTATGATGTTATGGCTGAAAGATTAATTTTTCCTATTTTTAACGCCTTTAATGAGTGTGTTGGTTTTTCGGCTAGAATACTTGGACAAGCTGATTATGCAAAATATAAAAATACTGCTGAAACATTGTTATTTCAAAAAGGAAAAATTGTTTATGCTATTAATTTGGTTAAAGACTTGAAAAAAAGTCAAGGTATTAATAACTTGATTATAGTTGAAGGACAAATGGATGTAATTGCAATGCACAAAGCTGGTTTTAAAAACACTGTTGCTTGCATGGGGACTGCTTTAACGAAAGATAATGCAAATTCTTTGAAAAAAATATCTGAAAATATTGTTTTGTGTTTTGATGGAGATACCGCAGGTCAAAAAGCGACTTTAAAAAGTATTGAAACAATGAGAGATGAAGGGGTTAATCTAAAAATTGCGTTAATGCCAGATAAAAAAGACCCTGACGAAATATTAAATGAATACGGACGAGAATATCTTGAAAGTATTATAAAAAATGCTGTTTCACCTCTAGATTATCTTATAGGAATGGAAAGAAAAAAATATAATTTAGACAGTGCAGACGAAAAAGGCAAATTTGTAGTAAAATGTTTGGAACATATTTCTAAAGTAGATAGTGCTAGTTATGAAGATGTTTATCTAGAAAAATTAAGGGATATTTCTCGTGTTCCAATTGATATTTTAAGGCAAGACCTTTTAAGAATGAAAAAAGGACAAGCACCTGAAAAAAAAGAACAAAAAATAGATAAAGATGTTTTAATTTCTAGAGAAAATGGGAATATTAGGGCTATAAAGTATATTATTGCTAGTTTAATATTTAACAAAGATTTTGTTAATAATAATATTGATTATGTAAAACTTTTACCAAAGTACGAAAAGGTGATAAAGCTTGCTTATAATAAAACACCTATATCATCTTATTTTGATTGTTTAGATATAGAAGAATATCCGATTTTAAAAGATTGTTTTAATTTGGATTTTACAGAATTTACAAATAATGAAAAAGGTTATTTTGACCAATGTTTATGGTATTTAATAAGTCAAGAGTATGTAAAAAAGCAAACTGATTTGACTGAAGAATTTAAAAATTGCAAGGACATTGATAAGCGTAAATTGCTTATGAATGAACTTAGCAAAGTTACAAAAGCATTAAAAGATAAAAATTTGGAGGAATTTTATGCCAGATAATAGAATAGATATAGAAATGAAAAGAATTTTTGATGTGGCAACAAAAAAAGGTTCTATTAATGAAGCTGAAATTTATGAAAGACTTTTAAGATACGATATTTCAGCTTTCGAAATTCAAAAATTCATAAAGAAACTTGAAAGTAGTAAAATTAGAATTTTAAAAAGCGAAAGTGAAGTTGACCTTGACACAGATATTAATGATATAAGTGGTTTTGCAAGCGTAGATGACCCAGTAAAAATGTATCTTAAAGATATTGGTAAAGTTCCACTTTTAACACCAGAAGAAGAAATTGAACTTGCTAAAAAAATTTTAGAAGGTCAAGAAGAAGCAAAAGCTAGACTTTGCCAAGCAAACCTTAGACTTGTTGTTTCTATCGCTAAAAAATGGGCTGGTAATAATTCCTTAACTTTTCTAGATTTAATTCAAGAAGGCAATATGGGACTTTTAAGAGCTGTAGAAAAATTTGATTATACTAAAGGTTTTAGATTTTCAACTTATGCTACATGGTGGATAAAACAAGCTATTACAAGAGCAATAGCTGATCAATCTAGAACAATAAGACTTCCTGTTCATATGGTTGAAACAATAAATAGATATGGAAGAACTATTAGACAATTAACTCAAAAACTTTCTAGAGATCCTACTACAGAAGAAATTGCAGAAGCTATGGGTATTAGTGAAAGTAAAATAGTAGAAATTCAAAAAAGTGCGCTTGATCCTGTTTCTCTTGAAACTCCTATAGGAGAAGAAGAAGATAGTAAGATGAGTGATTTCATAGAAGATGAGTCTGCTAAAAGTCCAATGGAAGTTGCTTCACAAAAATTATTGCACGAACAATTACTTGCAGTTATTGAAACACTTACTCCTCGTGAACAGCAAGTAATTAGAGAAAGATATGGACTTATTGACGGAAAATCTAAAACACTTGAAGAAGTTGGTAAGGAATTTAGCGTTACAAGAGAGCGTATCAGACAAATTGAAGCAAAAGCATTAAGAAAACTTAAACATCCTAATAGAAGCAAAAAATTAATGGATTTTATTGATTAAAAGGAGTTAAAATGGATATTCAAAAAATTTTAGATTATCAAAATCTTGATAGCGAACTTTTTAAAATTGAAAAACAAATTCGTGATGATGATGATAAAAAAAGAGCAAATGTTATGCATGAAAACATGAAGAATGCTCAAGCGAAATCTATTAAATTAGAAGAAAAAGCAGGTTCACTTTTAAATGAAATAGATAAAGTAAAAAAACAATTAAAAATTCAAAATGACAAAATGGAAGAATTTATGTCTAAAGATTTAAAAAGTTTGTCTAAAGATGAACTTGATAAATTAGAAGGATTAAAAAATAAACTTAATCAAAATTTGTCTATATTAGAAAAAAATCTAACATCTCTTGCTGAATCTGTTAATAGTGTTCTTGCTGATTTCAACAAAACTATTAAAGTTTTTAATTCTTCTAAAGAAGAGTTTGCTAAATGTAAAAAGAACTATGATGATAAAGTTCAAAATATAGAAAAAGATAAAGTCGAAATAGAGAAAAAATTAAAATCACTTGAAAAGAATATTGATTCGAAATTATTAGAAGCTTATAAAAAAAGAAGAGGTGAAAATATTTTTCCTATTGTAGTTAAACTTAAAGGTAATTCTTGCGGGGGATGTCATATCGAACTTCCTTATGCTAACATTACTAAACTTGATAGTGAAGGAATTTTAATTTGTGAGCATTGTAGAAGAATTATTTATAAAGGTAATGATTAATTATATTTTTATATAAAATGAAATTATAAAAAATGTGTGGGAATTTTAACCACATATTTTTTTATTTGTAAATTTTGTTTTTAATTTGCTTTACAATATTTTGTAGAATATATATAATTAAATCAAAGAGAGTTGTGGCATTTATGATATTTAAAAAATTTTTTAATAAAGATGCCGATAAAGTTCAATATGTTGCTAGTAAGTTTAATATCCCTTTATTTATAGCAGATTTAATTTTAAGCAGGGGAAATAGTAATGAAGATGAAATAGAAGAATTTTTAAATCCTAAAACCTTTCACAATCCTTTTATGCTTAAAGGTATGCGTGAACTTGTTGATAGAGTTAAACTTGCAAAAGAATTAGGCGACAAGGTGCTTATATTCGGTGATTATGATGTTGATGGAGTTAGTGCAACGGCAATTATGTTAAAATCGCTTGAAATGATTGGAATAAAAGCTGATTATTATTTGCCAAATCGTTATATTGATGGATATGGACTAACTAATGAAGTAATCGACAAAATTTGTGATAAATATAATCCTAATCTTATCATCACAGTTGACTGTGGTATTTCTTGTTATCAAGAAGTGGAATATGCAAAAACAAAAGGAGTTGAAATTTTTGTTACAGACCATCATGAAATACCAGAAATTTTGCCTGATACAGTAGTTGTTAATGCTAAACTTGAGGGTCAAGATTATCCTTTTAGAGAACTTTGTGGAACTGGTGTTGCTTATAAATTTGCACAGGCACTTTTAGGTGAAAAAGAAAGTGAAAAATTTTTACCTATAGCAGCTATAGCAACTATAGTTGATATAGTTCCGCTAAAAAATGAAAATAGAGCTATTGTAGCAAAAGGCTTATCTCTTTGCGAAAAGTATTTGCCAATAGGTCTAAAAATAATGTTTAAAGAATATGATATAAGTCTGACAAAACCTAATTCTACTGATATATCTTTTAAAATAGGTCCTAAACTTAATGCTTCTGGCAGAATGGGTGATGCTTCAGATTCTTTAGATATATATTTTGAAACTGACCCTGTTAAAGTAAGAAAGTGCTTAGAAAAAATAAAAAATCATAATTTAAAAAGACAGGAAATTTGCAATAAAATATTTGATGATTGTGAAAAAGCTTTAAAAAAAGTTGACATGAGAAATCAAAGAATTATTACTTTAGCTTCAAAAAAATGGGATAAAGGTGTGCTTGGAATTGTTTGTTCAAGACTTGTTGAAAAATATCATAAGCCTGTATTTTTATTTAGTCAAGAAGGGGATATTCTAAGTGGTTCAGGACGAAGTATTGATGATATTAACATACATCAACTTTTATCTTCTTTAAAAGATATTTTGGTTACATTTGGCGGACATTCTATGGCAGCAGGATTATCTTTAAGGCGTGAAAATTATGAAACTTTTACTAATAAAATAAATTCATTTGCATTAAATTGTATAAATGATGAAGTCTTTATTCCAATTGAATATTATGACCAAGAAATTGATGAAAAACAAATCACACCTGAATTTGTTAAATCACTTTCACTTTTAGAACCTTTTGGTTGTGATAATCCTAGACCTAAATTTAAAATTACAAGTCAAGATGTAAAAATTTTTCCTATGAAAAGATTTCCTCAACATGCAAATATTAAAATTGGTAATTTAGAATTAACTTATTTTAATATGACCAAGGATTTAATAAAAATTAATTTTTCTAGAACAAAATCATTTATTTTTGAATTTCAACCAAAATCAATTAAAGGCACTGTTGTTGCCTTTGATGGTGGAAGTTTTATTGTGGAAGATGCATATAAAAAATTAAATCCGATTGAATTAAATCAATTAGTTATAAAAGGCAGTGGAGAGGCAAAATATACTCTTTATCCTGAAAATGAATTATTATCATTTGTCAGTGGAACTCATACTTCTGTTTTTGGAACTTGTTTTGTAACATATTCTTGTTTTGATTATATAGAATTTACTAAAAATTTTAATACAAATGGTATTTATAATTTTAATATTTATGGTGATAATGAAATAGGATATAATAGTGTTTTATTGTCTCCTAAAGGTATAGATTGGGTTAAAAATTTTAACAATATTATATTTCTCTCTCCAATCTTGGATAATAATTTTATTTCAGCAATAAACAAAATATCAGATGCTAAAATTTATATTCCTTTTAAAGACAAAGAGAATGAAAGAAAATTTAGCGGAATCGACATAAGTCGTGCTACTTTTGGTAAAGTTTTTAAAGCAATATCAGCTAAGAACGGCAAGAATCTTTTTAATGTTTTTGAGTTGTATGATAAATGTGATTTAGAACCAAATGTTTCTTTTTTAACTTTTTATACAGCAATGCTAGTTTTTAATGAACTTGGTCTTATTAAAATTTTAGAAGAAGATAATATGAAAATATTAATTAATAAGGATAAAAAGACAGATTTATCTTTATCAAAAATATATCAAAACATTTTAAAATTAAAAAATATTGTAAAGGAGGAGAAAAATGCAAGAAATAAATCTTGTTGATGATATAAAAAATAAAATCAAATTTTCTTTCAAATTAAACGATAATGACAAAAAAATAATAGATAGTTGTTTAAAAGAAGGAATAAATTTAGATAGAATTAATACAATTTTAGATTTAATTTTACAAATAAAATTTGATAAAAGTTCTATTCTTGCTTTTCTTGCATATCAACATTATAAAATATTTCCAGAAAAAAATCAGTCCATTTATGAATTGTTAAATGAAGAAGAAAAAGAAATGTTTGAAGATTACAAAACTATTCGAGATATCAGCAGTCTAACATTAAGTGAAGAAATTGATGATATAAGAAAAATGTTTATTGTAATGGGTAAAGATTTAAGAGTTGTAATCATTAAATTATGTGGTATGTATTACGATATTAAAATGTTAGATTTGCCACTCGATGATAAACAATGGCATTTTGTAAAACAAGTAAAAGAAGTTCATGTTCCACTTTGTGAAAGATTGGGACTTGATAGTTTAAAACAAAATTTATTTGATAATGTTATAAGACTTGAACATCCAAGTGAATATCTAAGACTACTTAAAACTGTAGAAAGTAAGAAAGAAGAAAATGAAAAACAACTAGAAATTACTAAAGGAAAAATACAAGAGATTTTAGATGATTTAAAAATTAATGGAGAAATTCTTTGTCGAATAAAACATATTTCTTCTATTTTTAATAAATTGCATAATAAAAATGTGAGTTTGGATAAAATTTATGACATTTTAGCGATGAGAGTTATAGTAGAAACTGTGGAAGAATGTTATGCAATTTTAGGAAGAATTCATGCTATATATAAACCAATGTTGGGTAGAGTTAAAGACTATATAGCAAATCCAAAACCTAACGGTTATAAATCTTTGCATACTACTATTATTGTTGATAACTCTCATCCTTTGGAAGTGCAAATTAGAACTCGTCAAATGCATATTGAAGCAGAATATGGTGGTGTTTGTGCTCACTGGCTATACAAAGAGAAAAAAGATAAAAAGAATGATTTTGATAATAGACTTACTTGGTTTAGGCAAATAATTGATAATGCTAAAAATATGTCAGATGAAGATTTTATAGATACTCTTAAAAGCGAACTTTATAATGGTGTAATTGTAGTTCAAACTCCAAAAGGAAGAGTTCTTGAATTTCCTGAAGGGTCAAGCGTTATAGACTTTGCTTATGCTATTCATTCAGATATTGGCAATACTTGTGTAGGTGCTAAAATCAATGGAAAATTAAAACCTTTAACTACTAAATTGTGTAATGGTGATATAGTTGAAATATTAACTAATGTTCATTCTAAAGGTCCATCAAGAGATTGGCTTAAGTTTGTCAAAACATCTTCAGCTAAATCTAAGATAAGAGCGTTTTTTAAAAATGAACTTAAGGATGATAACATTAAACTTGGCAAAAGTATGTTTAATGAAGCTGCTCAAAACAAAGGATTTTTGCCTAGTCAATTATTAATTGATGAATATGTTGATGAAGTATTTAAAAGACTTAATATTGAAGATATTGAAGAAATGTACGCTGGTATTGGCTCTGGTTCCATATCAGCTAATAGTGTAGTTAACAGGTTTATAAATCTACTAAATATCGAGAAGAAAAAAATTGCTAAAATAGAAAATGTTGTTCATTTAAAAAGAAATAAAGAAGGCGTTTTAATTGATGGTGATAGCGGAATGCTTGTCAGATTTGCTGGATGTTGCAATCCTATCGAAGGAGATGATATAGTAGGATACATCTCAAGAGGAAAGGGAGTTGCTATTCACAGAAAATCTTGTCCTAACCTTAATTATCTTGAAAAAGAAAGGTTACTTTCAGCAGAATGGCAGATAAAAGAAAATACTACTTTTACTACAAGCATAAAAATTATAGCTGAAAAAGTGAATAACAACATAGCTAAAATGACAGCACTTCTTACAAGCCTTAAAGTTACCATAAAAGGATTTGATGCGAAAGATGTCGGAGATAATTTAGTTTGCACATTAATTGTAGAAGTAAAAAATATTTCAGAATTACAAGGTGTTATAAATAGTATTAAGAATATGAAAAATGTGATAAGCGTTTACAGGAGTGAATAATGATTAAGACTAACAAAGAAGAGTATCTTATTGAACTTCAAGATCTTTGTAAATTGTTCAATATATCTGATGAAGAAATAGTACTTGAGCATATAGAAACTAATGAAAATGAAATATATACTAACAATTTTAAATTAAAACTTAATAATAACGATGTTGAAAAAACATATTCTTATAAACTTGATATGTCATTAAATTCATTAAGAAAGAAGTCTTATCGCAAAAGAATGGTTAAAAATGAATTATATTTAATTTTATCGCAAGTATTAAATAAGAAGTTAGTTTGGGGTTCTTTAACTGGTGTTCGACCTACAAAATTTACTCGTGATTTAATTCAAAATAATGAAACTAAAGATTATCTTATAGAAGAAGTTTTAGAAAAAGATTATTATGTTCAAAAGAGTAGGGCAAAGCTAGTAAATAATATTTTAAAAAATCAAAGATGTATCATTAGAAATGACAATTTAATTGATTTGTATATAAATATACCTATTTGTCCTACAAGATGTTTATATTGTTCTTTTATTTCAAATGAAGAAAGAACCGTAAAAGATAAAATTGATTTATATGTTGACTGTTTAATTAAGGAAATTGAAGCAGTAAAAGAGATAATAAAAAATAAGGCTTATATAGTTAGGACAATTTATATTGGTGGCGGAACTCCAACAGTTTTATCTGCTAAAAATTTGGAAAAATTATTAGATAAAATTAATTTTCCAGTTTCTGAATTTACAGTTGAGTGTGGAAGGGCAGATACTATTACAAGAGAAAAACTTGAAGTATTAAAAAAACACAAAGTAACTAGAATTTCTATAAATCCACAAACTTTTTGTCAAGCTACTTTAAAAAGAATAGGAAGAAAACAAACAAACGATGAAATTTTATCAGCATATTCAATGGCATTAGAATATGGATTTGATGTTAATATGGATATTATTGCAGGGTTACCAGGCGAAAAATTAGGAATTTTTAAAAGAACATTAGAAACAGTATTAGAACTATATCCTGAAAATTTAACTGTTCATACTTTATCAGTTAAAAATGGAGCAAAACTAAAAGAAGATACTTCTAATTTAAATGAAAAAGAAGTTATTAAAATGATAGATTTTTCAGCAAAAGCTGTTTCAGAAAAAGGTTATAAGCCGTATTATCTTTATAGGCAAAAAAATCAACTAGGTGGTCTTGAAAATGTAGGATACTTTAGAGATGATAAAATTTGCGTTTTCAATATTGATAGCATGGAAGAAACTAACACGGTTATTGGTATAGGCGCTGGAGCTATGAGTAAAAGAGTTTACAATTTGGAAAATAGAATTGAAAGATTGCCTAATGTTAAATTTATTGGTGATTATATAACTAGAATTGATGAAATGATAGAGAAAAAGAAAGATTTTTATAATTAAAAAATAAATTGTTAAAAAATTGTTTAAAAACTATTGAAAAAGTGTTTACAAAATTGGAAATAAATGCTATACTTAAATAGTCGATTGACCTTTTGCACAGTATTGTTGATACCTTCAGACACTTTGCTTTGCTTAAGGAATAATAAAATAAATTGGAGGAATTTTATGGAAAAGAAAGAAATTATTAACAAATTTAAACTTTCTGAAAATGATACAGGTTCTGTTCAAGTTCAAGTTGCACTTTTAACAGCTAGAATTAACCATTTACAAGAACATCTTAAAGTAAATCCTAAAGATAATCACTCAAGACGCGGATTACTTCAAATGGTTGGTAAAAGAAAAGGCTTTTTACTTTATCTTAAAGAAAGAGATATAGAAGCTTATAGAAATTTGATTAAAGAACTTTCTATCAGAGAAGTAAAATAATTTTAATAGAAAAGGGGAGAATGTTTTTGTTAACCCCTTTTTTTTAGTATAAAATAAAAAGGAGATTTTATGAAAGAAGACGCAAAAATATTTAAAATTAATGTTGGTGGAAAGGAAGTTACTTTTGAAACTGGAAGACTTTGTGAACAATCTAATGGAAGTTGCTTAGTTAGATGTGGGGATACAGTTGTAATGGTAAATGCTACTATGTCTAAACAACCTAGACCTGGTATTGACTTTTTCCCTTTACAAGTGGATTATGAAGAAAAAATGTATTCAGTAGGTAAAATTCCTGGTGGATTTAAGAAAAGAGAAGGTAAACCATCTGATAAGGCTATTTTAACTTCAAGACTTATTGATAGACCTTTAAGACCATTATTTCCAAAAGGATTTTATCATGATGTATGTGTAATAGCTACAGCTCTTTCAGTTGACCCAGATGTAGCACCAGAACCATTAGCAATGCTTGGTTCAAGTTTTGCATTAACAATTTCAGATATTCCATTTAACGGACCAACAGGTTCTGTTCAAGTAGCATTAGTAGATGGTAAATTTATAATAAATCCAAATTCTGAAGAACGCGAAAAATCGTTAATTCATTTAACAGTAGCAGGAACAAAAGATGCTGTGTTAATGGTTGAAGCAGGGGCACAAGAAGTTCCAGAAGAAACAATGTTAGATGCAATTATGTTTGCACATGAAGAAATTAAAAAATTGGTTGAATTCCAACTTAAAGTTAAAGAAGAAATTGGAAAACCATTATGTCAGGACCTTGTTTATGAAATTGTTCCTGAAGAAATTAATAATGCTGTTAGAGAATATGCTAATGAAAAATTAGATTATGCTTTAGATACATTTAATAGACAAGAAAGACAAAATAGACAAGATGAAGTTGATAAAGATGTAAAAGAACATTTTGCTGAAATATTCCCTGAACAAGAAAAGTTTATTGGTGATGTTTTATATAAAATGACTAAAGAAAAAGTTCGTGCAAAAATTTTAAATCAAGGTGTAAGACCTGATGGAAGAAAGTTAACAGAAATTAGACCTATTTGGTGTGAAGCAGGTGTATTGCCTCGCGTTCATGGAAGTGCTATATTTACTAGAGGGCAAACACAAGTAATGACTTCACTCACACTTGGAACAGTTTCTGATATGCAAAAACTTGATGGTTTAGATGATGAAGAAGTAAATCGTTATGTTCATCATTATAATATGCCTGCATATGCTACAGGTGAAGCAAGAGGAATTAAATCTCCAGGAAGAAGAGAAATAGGACATGGTGCACTTGCTGAAAGAGCTCTAGAGCCAGTCATTCCTAGTGAAGAAGAATTCCCTTATGCATTAAGACTTGTAAGTGAAGTTCTTTCATCAAATGGTTCATCTTCTATGGCTTCTGTTTGTGGTTCTACACTTGCACTTATGGATGGAGGAGTTCCTATTAAAAGACCAGTTGCTGGTATAGCAATGGGATTAATTAAAGACGAAGAAAGCGGAAAAGTAGCAGTTCTTTCTGATATTCAAGGCCTTGAAGATTTTCTTGGAGATATGGACTTTAAAGTTACTGGAACTGAAAAAGGTGTAACTGCAATACAAATGGATATAAAGATTAAA
>CASEOW010000003.1 GCA_949289785.1 uncultured Bacillota bacterium
AACAATAGGAAGTGTAGTAGGAGTAGGTGGACAAATAAATAATTGTTTAGCAATAAATGTTAATACAAGTGCAGTGGGAAATTCAGCAACAATTCAAAATTGTATTTATCAATTAATAAATGGTAGTAAGGGTAAAGTAAATTTTAATGATTATTCTGGTTGGGGGGATAACGAAAATTTATCTTATCCAATTCCTAAATCAATTGCTTGGTATCCTTATAATCAATTAACAAGTGCTACTTTGGAAGAATGGTTAAATAAATAAAAAGAAAAAAAAGGATGTTCACTTGTAAAAAAATAATTTTATCAAAGAAAATTAAAATTAAAAAATCAGTGAATTTTTAAATTCTAAGTAATAAAATTCACTGATTTTATTTTTTATATTTTATATTTTTTAATAAATAAAAAAAGCGACAACATCGCTTCCTTTGTTTTATAAAACCTTGTAATAGCAAAAACCAGCTTAAATATAAATTAAGCTTTTTTTGCAGTTCTAATACATTTTGTGCATGCTTTAACAGTTTTTTCTTGACCATCAACTGTAATTGTTGTTTTTTGAAGGTTCAATTCGTATGTTCTGTTATATTTTTTATTAGAGAAAGAAACTTGTTTTCCTGTAGATTTACTTCTTCCGCATATTTCACATGTTCTGCTCATAATAGTCCTCCATAGTTTTCTAATTTAAGTTTTCAATATAATATAGCACTTTTTTTTGTAAAAATCAACTATTTTTTTATAAATAATTTTTATTTGTTAAAATCAATAAATATAAAGTTTATGTGTTTTATAAATTTATTTAACTAGTCAACTTTTTATAAAAAGTTTTTGATAAAATTGAAAAATTGTTGTTTTTTTTTAAATTATATAGTATATTTATAAAGTAGGTCATTTATGTGGCTTTTTTGTGCTGTAACAGGAGGCAAGTTTTGACAGTTGATACAAACAATTATTATGGCAATATTTCTATCTCCGATAATTCAATCCGAATTGTCGCGGGTTATGCTGCACTTGATTGTTATGGTGTTGTTGACCTTGTTTCTAAATCCATTAAAGAAAGCGCAAGAGAATTATTTAAAAAAGAATCTTATTCCAAAGGTATTAAGATTAATCATATAAACAACAGAATTTATATTGATGTATATTGCATTTTAAAATATGGAGTTTCTATAAGTGCAGTTGCTGAATCTTTAAGAAAATCAGTTAAGTATAGCGTTGAAAATTTCACCGGTATGCTTGTTGACGCTGTAAATGTTCATGTTGTTGGTGTTAGAGTTTAGGAGTTATTGATTTATGATTAAAACTATAAACGGAGCGACTTTCCGTAAGATGATTGTGGCCGGAGCTGGTCTTTTAGAACAAAATAAAAAATATGTTGATTCATTAAATGTTTTTCCTGTTCCTGATGGGGATACAGGAACTAATATGTTTTTAACTATGAAAAGTGCTGTTAATGAAGTTTCTCAATGTATTTCTAATAATATTTCTTCACTTAGTGAAGCTTTTTCAAAAGGTGCACTAAAAGGTGCAAGAGGTAATAGTGGTGTTATTACTTCTCAAATTTTTAAAGGTTTTTGTAGTGAAGTTGCTAAATGTGATGAAATCACCACTAAAATTTTTGCTAAAGCAATGCAAGAAGGAGCTAACATAGCTTATAAAGCTGTTACTAAGCCAAAAGAAGGAACTATTTTAACTGTTATAAGAGTTATGGCTGAAAATGCAGTTAATGTTGCTAAAAAATGTGATGATTTTGAAGTTTTCTTAAAGAAAGTTCTTGAAACTGGTGAGGAGATTTTAAAACAAACTCCTGAAATGCTTCCTGTTCTTAAAAAAGCGGGCGTTGTAGACGCTGGTGGAAGAGGAATAATAGTTATTTTCACAGGTTTCTATAAGTTAATAATGGGTGAGGAAGATTTTGAACTTACTTTTGATGATGAAAAAAAGCCACAAACTGTAGATGATGTTATAGCTGATATTAATGCTCTTGAAGATATTCAATTTGGATATTGCACAGAGTATATGATTATTCATATGAAGAAAAAAACTACTGAAGCCGATATTGATAAATTAAGAGAAAAATTAGTTGAGCTTGGTGATTCTGTAATTTGTATTGGTGATTTAAATCTTGTAAAAGTTCATGTTCACTCAAATGAACCTAATAAAGCTCTAGAATATGCACTAGAATTAGGTGAATTATATAATCTCAAAATTGAAAATATGCGTGAACAAAATAGAGAGCTTAAGAAAAAAGCTATGGTTATAGAAGAAACTAAGGAAAATGGTATGATTGCTGTTGCTCCTGGTGAAGGTTTAAGTGCTATTTTCAAAGATTTAAGTGTTGATGAAATAATTGTTGGTGGACAGACTATGAATCCTTCTGCAGCTGATATTGCTGCTGCTGCTGATAAAGTTCCTGCTAGAAATGTTTTTGTATTCCCAAATAATAAAAATATTATTTTAGCTGCATCACAAGCAAATGAACTTACAAGCAAAAACTTGATTATTATTCCTACTAAGTCAATTCCAGAAGGTATAAGTGCTGCAATTGCATTTAATCCAGAAGCAAGCATAGATGAAAATACTGAAGCTATGAATGATGCTATAAAAGGTGTTAAGTCTGGTTCTGTAACTTATGCTGTAAGAGATACTCATGTAGATGGATTTGACTTATTTGTTGGTGAAATTATTGGTCTTGATGACAAAGCTATTCTTGCTAAAGGTAAACTTGTATCTGATACAACTGAAAAACTTGTTGAAAAAATGATGAGTGACGAAATCATGAATATAACTCTTTTCTATGGCGAAGACATAAGAGAAGAAGATGCAAATGCGTTAGCTGAAAAACTTGCTTCAATTTATCCTGACTGTGAAGTTACTGCAGCTTATGGTGGTCAACCAGTATACTATTATCTTGTTAGCCTTGAATAATATTAGTGTTTTAAAAGATATTAAATAAAAAAATATTCAATTAAATTTGAATATTTTTTTTTATAAAATTTTATCAATGTTGACAATTAACATAAAAATATATTAATATTTTAATGAGGTTAATATGAATTTAGTTAAAAGTTGTGATAAAAAGATACATGATATTTTAAAGTATTTTTCTAATTGGGAAGAGAGTATTAATAAAACTATTTATTGTGAGAAAATAGACAATAAAAGATTTGAAAAAATCATGATTTTTGATTTTGATAAATATCATGAGTATTTTAATGAAATTCTATATTCTTTATATTGTATATTTTATTTTATACAACAAGAAGATGCTAGATTATTAAAAGAATTTAATTATAGTTTTAAAGACATAGAAAATAAATTTAAAATTGCAAAAAAAGAACATGACGATTTAATAAATGATGTAAAAAATATTTCAGTATCTAATTCTTATGATTATATAAATAGTTATTTTAAAAGTTTGAAAGAAAATAATAGTGGAAAAGACAAAATAAATAAAAAGATTGGCATTTTAATTGAAAGAAATCCTCAAAATCTTTATTCTTTAAAATTTGAAGATTTTGAGCAAAATATTAAAAGGTGTATTTATAAATTAAATAACTTTGTAAAAGATAATGTTTTAATTCCTTTTAATAGTATTGCTGATGAGATTACAAAAAATAATGAAAAGTAATAAAAATGTTGGATTTACAACACTTTTATTATTTTTTATTTATAGTTCATTGTAAATTTGTTGACAAATTTATCAAATTGTATCAAAATAAAATAGTTATAATGAAATAAAAAATAATAAATTTAGGCAGGTATTTTTAAATGAGACTTGATATATTAATATCACAAAATCAAAATATTTCTCGAAATAAAGCTTGTGATTTAATCAAAAATGGTAATGTTTGGGTTGATGGAAAAGTTTGTATTAAACCTTCATTTATTGTTAGTGAAAATCAGGTTGAAATTAAAAATTGCAAAAATTATGTTTCAAGAGGAGCATATAAGTTATTAGGTGCGATTGAAAATTTTAATTTAAAGTTTGACAACAAGATTGTTTTGGATATTGGGGCTTCTACTGGTGGATTTACGCAAGTAGCGTTAGAAAATGGTGCAAAAAAAGTTTATTCTGTTGATGTAGGAAGTGGGCAACTGGATAAAAGTTTTGCTGTAGACAAAAGGGTTGTTAATTTAGAAAATACAGATTTTAGAAATTTAGATTTTAATCTAGTTAAAGATACAAATATGATTATTGGAGATATTTCATTTATTTCTTTATCTCATATTTTGCCATTTATTATTAAATTATTTGGAAAAAATATAGAATGTTTATTGCTATTTAAACCACAGTTTGAATGTGGAAAAGATATTGCAAAAAAATACAAAGGTATTATAAAAGATAAAAAAATTCATATATTTTTATTAAAAAGATTTGTCGAATATTGTAAAAATCTTGATTTTAATGTTTCTGATATAATTCAATCTAGCATTAAAGGTAAAGATGGAAATATAGAGTATTTGATTTATTTTAATAATTATAAGTTTGTCAAAAATATTGAAGAAATAGTTGAAAATGCTTTTTCTAATTAATGAATAAATACAATAAAAAAAGTGCTTATTTATAAGCACTTTTTCATTAAATAGATTTTATTGTCTATTTAATTGTGATGCAGTTGGATATAGTGGAAGGTCTGATAGTCCTTGACAAGCTTGACAGTTTTGACAAGCTTGACATGGTGGAATTACTGGGTATCCAAAAGATGGAATTAGTAAGTCAACAACTGCTGTAACCTTTACTATAATTTGTAAACAACCTGTAACAGTAAATGTATTTTCTGCAGTGTATGTTCCTATAGTGCTAGTAAATACTGCTGATGCTTTAATATCAATAGGGGTAAATGATGGTTGTGGAACAAATAAAACTGCACTTTTATTGATAGTTATAGAACTTGTTCCTGTGCCAATCACTCCATTAGCATCTCTATAAGTTACAGTTAGAGGAATTGTTATTGTCATAGATACATTTGCATAGTTTGAATTTTGGTCAATTCTATCTATCACAATATCTGAAACTGTGACACTTGAGCCTATTTGATTTGTTGCAGAAATAAATGTTAGTGGTAATGCTGGTGATGCAGGGTTTTGATTTGTTACAGGAAGTACGATACCTGTTTCTGTAGTTTGAGAAACACATGCATCAAACACTTTTGTAGTTTCAATAAGTACTTTTTCACAAATTCCGCCCATAGCATTTCCATTTATTGGCCCAGGCCTGTTCGGATTTGTGTTGTTAATATAAAATGACATTTTTACCTCCATTAATTTTTTTGTGTTTACAAATGTAAACCCAACTATAAAAATTATATGTAGATAAATTATTTATTGTTACTTATTCTAATGAATTTATTTTTATAAGATATCTTTATTATTAATAATAATTTATATGTTAAATGTTTTACAATATGATGCTTAATTATATTATTATAATTTTATTTGTTAAAAATAAAAAATTTTGTTATTATATTCTGGAATAAATAAAAAAATAAGGAGTCGTTTATGATTTTAGATAATGTAAAAGAAAGACTATCTATTTGCAAAAATGAAATAGATTTTATTAAGGAGTGTCTTTGACAAAACAAAATTAGAAAAAGAACTTGCCACTTTAAAAGATGAACAAATGTCGCCAGATTTTTATTCTAATCAAAACCAAGTATTAAAAGTTGGTAAGAAAGTTAAAGAAATCGAAAATAAATTAAATAACATAAAATTATTGGAAAATTTATTTAATGATTGTAATGCTTATGTTGATTTAATTGTGGAAGAACAAGATGATTCGCTTATGCAAGAACTAGAAAATAGGTTGCACGAACTTGAGCAAGAAATTGAAAAATCAAAAATACAAACTCTTTTGCGTGGCAAATATGATGATTATGATGCTATCATTACTTTGCATGCTGGAGCTGGTGGAACTGAAGCACAAGATTGGACTGAAATGCTTTTTAGAATGTATAAAATGTATGCTGATAGAAGTGATTTCAAATTAAAAGTTCTTGATGTTTTAGATGGAGATGAAGCAGGATTAAAATCTATAACTTTTGAATTATCTGGTGATTATGCTTATGGATTTTTAAAAGCTGAAAAAGGTGTTCATAGACTGGTTAGAATTTCTCCATTTGATTCTAACGCAAGAAGACACACTTCTTTTGCAAGTGTTGAAGTAATGCCTAAAATCGAAGAAAAACCTGATATAGAAATAAGACCGGAAGACTTAAAAATTGATACTTATCGTTCTTCTGGAGCTGGTGGGCAACATGTTAATAAGACTGAAAGTGCTATAAGGATAACCCATTTACCAACAGGAATTGTTGTTGCTTGTCAAAATGAACGCTCTCAGGTACAAAACAAAGAAGTTGCAATGCAAATGTTGTATTCTCGTTTAGCTCAACTTGCTGAAGAAAAAGAATTGGAAGAAATGGAAAGAGTTAGAGGGGAAGTAAAAAAAATAGAGTGGGGAAGTCAAATTAGAAGTTATGTTTTCTGTCCTTATACCTTAGTTAAAGACCATAGGACAGGTTATGAAGATAGTAATATTCAGTCTGTTATGGACGGAAATATTCAACCTTTTATTAATGATTATTTGAAAAAACTGTAATTTAAATAAATTAAATGTTAAACATTTAATTAAAAAAAGGAGAATAATGGATATTTTAGCAAGTGAAAAAGAACAAATAATAGATAAAGCATTTATTTTTGCATCAGAAAAGCATAAAAATCAATTTAGAAAGGGTACTAAAATTCCTTATATCGTTCATTTATACGAAGTTTATAATTTTCTTCGTGAAGAAAATGCTGATTTAGATACTATTGTTGCTGGAATTTTGCATGATACTATAGAAGATACAGATGCAACTTATCAAGAAATTAATGATTTATTTGGTAGTAATGTCGCAAATATGGTTAATAGTGAAAGCGAAGATAAAAAGCTTCCTTATAGAGAAAGAAAAGCTTTACACATGAACCATTTAAAAAATTGTGATGAAAATATTAAATTAATAAATTGTGCAGATAAATTATCAAATTTAAGAAGTATTTACCTTGATATTAAATATTTTAGTGATAGCATTTTTAATAGGTTTAATGGAAGTAAAGAAGATATTAAATTTTACTATTCACTCGCATTAGATGCCTTAGAATCATTAAAAGAAAGAAATATTTATAAGTCATTAAAAATATATTTTAACCTTGTATTTGGAAATTAAATTACTTGCTAAAAAACAATCTATTTGGTATAATTAAATCATGAATTATCAAGAAAAAATACAAAAAAAGTTTGAAGAATTAAAAAGTAAAAAAGATGTTATTATCCTTTCTATAGAATCTTCTTGCGATGAAACAAGTATTGCAGTAGTTAAAAATGGTAGGGAAGTTTTATCTAACATTATTGCCTCGCAAATAGAAATTCATAGAAGATTTGGTGGAGTAGTCCCAGAAGTAGCATCAAGAAATCATATTTTGGCAATTTCAAATATTTTCCAGCAAGCTCTTTCTCAAGCAAATATTACTAAAGAAGAAATTGACGTTGTGGCTGTTACTTATGGAGCAGGACTTATAGGAGCTCTTTTAGTTGGAGTAAATTTTGCAAAAGCTCTTGCCTATGCTCTTGAAAAGCCACTTATTGCTGTCAGCCATGTATTAGGGCATATAAGCGCTAACTATATATCTCACCAAACTTTAAAACCACCTTTTGTATGTTTAATGGTTAGTGGGGGACATACTGCACTTCTAAAAGTAGAAGATTATAATAAAATGGAACTATTAGGTTCAAGTGTTGATGATGCTGTCGGAGAAGCGTTTGATAAAGTAGCTAGAGTTTTAGGGCTCAATTATCCAGGTGGACCTGAAATTGATAAACTAGCAAAAGAAGGAAAACCATTATATAATTTTACTGTTTCTAAAAGTTTGCAAGGAACTTTAAATTTTTCGTTTAGTGGTATAAAAACTGAAGTTATAAATTTTTTGCACAACGCTACTCAACGCGGTGAAAATTTAGATAAAGCATCAGTTGCTTGCTCTTTTCAAGAAAGGGTAACAAAAGAACTTTCTGAAAAGGCAATTTTAGCTTGCAAAATGACAGGAATAAATACATTAGTTGTTGCAGGTGGTGTTGGAGCTAATTCTAGACTTAAAGAAAAGTTATCAAATGCTTGTAAAGAGAATAACATTTCTTATTTTAGTCCAGATTTAAAATATTGCACAGATAATGGCGCTATGATAGGAAGTGCAGGATATTATCTACTTAAAGATGGTTTAGGAATTGCTGATTTAAGTCTTAC
>CASEOW010000004.1 GCA_949289785.1 uncultured Bacillota bacterium
CTTGAATATTCACTTAAAAATCACAAAATATTACAATGCTATGCTGACCACAATTCAAAACCAGATAGCAAAGTTATGAACTTTATACACAAAGTATGGTTACCATACGCAAATAAACAATTAAGGCAACTTGCCATATAGGAGAAAATTATTATGACAAACTATTTTAGAATTACAGGTTACTATCCTGAACAAGACTTTTGCTTTATCATAGACTCAGACGGAATGTTTGAAAAACTATGGCAATTTAGTTCATACCTAATACAAAAAGGACTAAAAGTGCTAGAAGTCAATAAACTAGAAAACATTATAGATATAAACATAGAACCAGCAGAAGAAGATAATAACCACATTTTCTTACGAGCAACTGCTGATGGAAAACCAGAATATATAGAACAAATTATAAATGGTATTACACATAAAGCAATAAAAGTTGCAGATAAGATATACATACCAAATAACCAATAAAAAACTAGCCAAAAGTTAAAAGCTCTTAGCTAGTTTTATGTTAGTCTATTTACAAAGTTTTTCGTATCCTTTTTTAATCTTTTCTGCCATCAATTTTCTTCTTTCAATCAAAAATTGATCATAAGACATTTTCTCCCAACCGTGAGGCAAAGCATTTTCTTTTTCCATTTGTAATATTTCTTCTTTTGTTCTTCCTTTGCAAACAATTGGATAATATATTGCTGGACTTTCATCTAAAATCTCCATATTGTCTTTCCAGTCAATATAAGCATAATTTGCCATTTGATTTATCATAGTATCATTATATCCATTTGCCTTTAAGTAAGCTTTAGGGAACAAATGATGTTTTTCAATTGATTTTCTGTTCCCATCAACACCAGGTTCATATAGTTTAGAAACAAGCAAATTGCTTTTTGAGAACAATAAATGTGAATCCAAAATGTTTAATGATGCACAATAAGCATTCCACGCAGAATTTCCTTTACCAGAAACAGCCAAACCTTCAGAACCAGGCAAAGTTATTGCAAAATAGTCATTGGTTAATCTTTCTGATATTAGATTATCAATATATTGTTTATAATCTTCAAATGAATTAAATTCTTTAATTGCGTTTAAGTGTGTTTCCATTGTTGATTCAAAAGAACCAGTGTATAAAGACACCAAAGAAATATAAAAATACCATTTTGAAGTTAATAACATATTTTCGTTATAACTTGCATTAAATCTATGTTTTGCAATTAAATAAAAAACATACGCATAGAAGATTGCTGTTCCAGAAGAAATCATTTCTTTGCTTAAATATCCTGCATTCATCATACACTTTAAGAATTCGTGCCAAGTATGAACATCAAGAACATCATTAAGCTTTTCTTTTAGTGTGTCAAATCTTTGATTTCGCAATTCAATATCTATTACACCTTTCTTTTCAAAGTCAGCACCTCTTAACAATTTATAACCATATTTTAATCTAGCTCTATCAAAACCATAAGCCATAACAACTCTAATAATATCTTGAGCTTCAACTTCTGTTAATGAATTATATGCAGTTGCTGTTGCACTAGGCAATCTTGATTCTTTAGAAAAGTTCTCTATCAAATCTCTGCCTTCTTGCCAATACAAAGAAACCAAAGTAAGAATAAAGTCATTTTGTTTTAATGTAATACCACCAGAGTTTACTCTAACAAATATGTTTGAAACAGCTTCTTCATCAGCTGACGACTTAATATTAAATACGGGCAAAGTAAAGTTCTGCAAGTTATATAATGCTGTTATATTATTAGAAATCTCTTTTATTTCTTCATTAGTTAATACTAATCCTTTCGATTCTCTTAATTGCTTCAAATTGTTTATATAATCACTTATAAAAGTAAATGAATTTGTTGTATAAGCATCACTGATGTTATAAATCCATTCTTTATCTTTTTTAGTCATCTGGAAGCCAACTTCAAAAATACATTTCAAAGGATTGAAAGATATAATAATTTCTTTATCTTCGTATTTTTGATTTTTAACTTTTTTACCTTTCATCACAGCATATAATGATGTCAACCTTTGTTGACCATCAATAATAACCTCTTTTGGTGTAGGATAACTATGCTCATCAACCCCAATAGTCTTTTTCTTTTCTAATTCAGGACAATCCCAAAGCATTAAATATCCAATAGGATACCCTTTCATCATTGAGTCAAATAAATCTCTAACTTTTGAATCAGGCCAAACAAAAGGTCTTTGTAATTCAGGCAAACCAAGTTCTCACAATTCTATTTTATTTACTAATTGTCCCACTTGAAGTGGAGTTGTTGAAAATAATTGTTCCATAAATACTCCTATTTCCTTAAACTTTGATATAATGCTTTACCCATAGCTTCCATAACTTTATTATAAAAATCTGTATTTTCAAACAATTTAGCAAATGCATCCATTTGTTCAGTATAACAATCTTGAGCAACATCTCTAAATTTCTCTGGGAAAATACTTTTTGTAAACATATCTCTATCCGTATTTTTAGCTTGTTTTTTAAGTTTTGCATTACTACTATTTACAAACTTGTTATAAATAGTTTCAACAATAACTCTATCTTTTTCATCAAATTTGCCTTCAAACATAATATTGATTTTTTCAATAATATTTTCCAAAAGCTCTTTTTTATCATCAATTTTTTTAGCAGTAGCATCAGATGAAGGGTTCACTGTTTTTACTTTTTCTTCAGCACTTTTTACAAGTTCAATACTTCCACTAAAAGTTTCTCTTAAATTGCTAAATTCAAGCTGAATTTTATCATCAAGATTAATTTTTTCAGATGCTCTCTTTGGAAGAAGTTTTGCAAGATATTCTGTAAATAAATAAGTTTTATAAAGTTCTTTATCAAACATTCTTGTAATTTGTGATACATAAGCATAATGTTTATTAAAGCTCTTAATTGCATCTTTACATACAATTCTTTTTTCTTCAATTAAATCATTATATCTATCAGTTACAGGTTTAAATAATGCAGTTATTTTGCCTAAATCAGTAGAAGATTGTTCTTTTTTGAAATATAGTTTTGCAAACTTTTGAACATCATCTTCGTTAAACAAATAAAACTCTCTAACCTTTGCAATATTATCATATACAAGATTAACATTCATTTCTTTTGAGAGAATAGTATCTTCATAGAATGGTTGGAATGAAGCTTGTATGTCTTCGGCTGTATTAACAAAGTCCATAATAAAAGTATCGCATTTATTAGGACAAGTTCTATTAACTCTTGAAAGAGTTTGAACTGCTTTAACGCTATTTAACTTTTTTAAAATAAACATTGTATGAAGTTTTGGCTCATCAAAACCTGTTTGATATTTGTCAGCGACAATAAGCATATTAAAATCATCAGTAGCAAAATAATGACGAAGTTGATCTTCTGAAATTCTTTTACCTTCAGCAGTTTTATTTATTTGACTTTCAGTAACCTCAGTATCTCCACGCTGTAATGTTCCAGAAAAAGCGACTAATGTTTTAACATCTTCATAATGCTTTTTTTCAACATATTCATTGATAGCATCATAAAATTTTAATGCTTCTGGTCTTGTTTGACAAACTACCATTGCTTTAGCATGTCCATTTATTTTATTCAATGTGATTTGTCTAAATTGTTCAACAATAATTTCAACATAATCACCAATTACTTTCTTGTGGCTTCTATAATACTTTTTAATTGCTTTTATTGCTGGAGTTTCTTTATATTCAGGATTTTCTTCTGTTGATTTAATAATCCTAAAGCAGTTTTCCATAGTTGTATAATTTTTCAATACATCTAAAATAAATCCTTCTTCAATAGCTTGTCGCATAGAATAAATATGGAACGCTCTGAACTTACCGTCTGGTTGTTTTACACCAAAGATTTCAAGAGTTTTTGCTTTAGGAGTTGCAGTAAACCCAAAGAATGATAAATTCTTGTGTTGACCGTGAGAAAGTATTTCATTATTAAGTGCATCTTCAAAATCTTCGCCATCATCTTCAATATCTGTCCCAAAAATTTCTTTATATTCTTCTCTAGCACCAGATTTGTCTGCAAGTGCAGTTTTTAACTTTTTAGCGGAATTCCCAGATTGAGAAGAATGTGCTTCATCTACAATAATTGCAAACTTTTTGCCTTTTGTATTATCAACTTCTTGATAAATTACAGGGAATTTTTGCAAAGTTGTAATAATAATCTTTTTACCATCATTTATAGCATCACGAAGGTCTTTAGCAGTTTTACCATCACCAATGGTTTCTACTAAACCAAACTTATGGTCAAACCCAGAAATAGTATCTTGAAGTTGTTTGTCTAAAACTCGTCTATCAGTAACAATAATTACTGAATTAAAAATATTTTCATCATTCTTGTTATGTAATGATGCAAGACGATATGTAAGCCAAGCAATACTATTTGATTTCCCAGAACCAGCACTGTGTTGAATTAAATAATTTTTTCCGCTTCCATTTTTATAAACATCAGCAACAACTTTTTCAACAACATCTAATTGATGATATCTAGGAAAGATAATCTTTTTAGAGATCTTTTTAGTTCTTTTACCATTTTTGTATTCAATCTTTTCTTCAACATTTAAGCTAATATATCTTTGCAAGATATTAAGAAGCATATCTTTTTGTAAAACATACTCCCAAAGATAATATGTGCAATATCCGTTTTCATTTTCTGGATTTCCTGCCCCACCAACATTTCCAGCACCATTAGAACCTTGATTAAATGGTAAAAATCTAGTATTAATGCCATCAAGCTTAGTTGTCATTGTTACATTATATGTATCAACAGCAAAATAAACTAAAATTCTTTTATCAAAGTTGAATATGTATTCTCTAGCATCTCTATCGTACTTCCATTGAAGTTCAGCATTTTCAAAGGTTTGACCTTTAAGCTGATTCTTTAATTCTAAAGCAACAACAGGAATACCGTTTACAGATAAAACCATATCAATAGTGTTATGATTTTCTTCTGTATATGCAAATTGTCTTGTGCAAGTCATTATATTTTTATTATATTTATCAATCAAATCTTGGTTCAATGCAGAACCAGGCATAAAGTAAACTATTTGAAGTTTAATACCTCTATCCTCAATACCATGCCTTAAAGTATAAATAAGGCCAAATTGATTGATACTTTCAGTCAATCTTTTATAAAGCATATCTTCAGCTTTATCAAGATATGTTCTTTGATATCTTGCCCATTCTTTAGGTTGAGTAGAAGATATAAAAGCAATCAGTTTAGGCATATCAATAGCTCGTTTCTTGTCATAAGTGGACATGTCACCTTTGATATATCCACCTTTTTTAGACAACAAAAACGACTCTATATCTTCTTCAAATCTTTTTTCATTATCTTGAATTGGACTCACTTTATACCTCCTTTTTCCCTGTTACATATTCGTATATAAGAGATTTTTTATAATCTTGAAGTTTAACAATTTTATTGTTTTTTTCTGTAATTAAATTATTGATTTTTTCACTTACTTCTTTTAAATAGTTAACAATATTAACTTGTTCTTGTTTTGGTGGAAGTGCAATTTTTAAATTTTTTATAAAATCAATATTCGCTCTTGGCATTTTTGTTCCATAAGTAGAAGAATTTATTACATCTATGAATCTGAAACTTAAAAACAAAAAATGTAAAAATTCCGTATCATTAGTATTTGAATAAAAGACTGCAAATTCTGAAGAAACACAACTATCTTCTTGTATCACTATACTTTTTGCCAAATATGGTCGTAATTTCCCAAAAATAACATCATTTTTATAAGACAAAATCGTTCCTTCTAACGAATAAAATGAATTAGTTTCTGTTTCTACATATTTACCACTTTTACATTCAATGTTTTCTAACGCAATATATGGAAATTGTCCTTCGATATACTTTTCTTCTCTATTTCTATAAGCATTTTTTAATGCTAAAACTTTCCAATGTTCTGGAATTTCGCCAATCCAATCAATGCCACTGTCTTTCATTTTTGCATTTTTATCAAGACCTTTGGTTACAACTTCAGTTATTATAGATTGTTTATATTCTTTTAATTTTTCAATTTCTTGTTCTTGTAATTTTATAAGTTCATCAATTTGTGCACATTTTTTGTCAAGAAATGCAACAATCTTATGTTGTTTGTCAGGCGCAACAATAGGTATTTTTACAGAATTAAGATTAATCATAGGAATTCTCATTCTAATATCTAAAATTCCATTGCCAAAGCCTTTTAAGTACTTTTGAAACTCTTTTGTTTGAAAAATATAATTATAAAATTCAATACTTTCATTTTCATTTCTTAAATTTAACATATAATAAACAGGACTCACAGCTCCAAAATATTTTGATATGCCGACAGAACCTATAACAACATTCATACTATTCAAAACCAAATCATTTGGATAAGCTAGTTTATAACCTGTTAAATCTTCTTTTGCGTTATTTCCAATAGCACCTTTTTCAGAATATGGAATAACACCCCTATCATTTGTTAACGATAATATATTTTCAGTTTTAATTGGATCATTTTTTTCATTTCGTTCTTTAAGGACTTTCTTTATTCTATCAACTTCCCAATCTTCAGGTATTTTACCTATCCATGCAATACCACTATCTTTATATTTAATCATTGCTAAACAACTCCTTCATTAAAGCTGTTTCTGTTTTTTCCATTTCTTTAATTTCTGCGTAAATGTCTTTAGATGGCATAGGTGGAACAAACTTATAGAAAAGTCGAGTAAATGGAATTTCATAACCCTTTTTTGTTTTTTTATCGTCAATATAAGCATCTGGATTAAATGGATAAACATTCTTTTCCATATATGCTTCAATATTTTCTGTAATAGGTATAATTTCAGTATCTGACAAAGATTTATCTGGTTGAGGATTGCCTTTTTTGTCTAATTTTATTTTACCATTTTCATCTTTAAGTGGAGTTTCAACAGCGACTTTAAGATAAACAAATTCTTCGTTATTAAACACTTTGCTTTCAACACTCTTTGTCCCATATTCGTAATATTGATTATCAAATTCTTTATATGCTTTTACAATAGCTTTAATACATTTGTCACTGAAGTCGTTTCTTTTATTGCCAAGATTTTTTCTTCTTTTTTCAAACATTTTACTTGCATCAATAAGTTGAACTTTGCCAGCTCTTTCTGGTGATTTGTTTTTAGTAACAAGCCAAATATATGTTGAAATGCCTGTGTTATAAAACATATCGGTAGGAAGTTGAATTATTGCTTCAAGCCAATCATTTTCAAGTAACATACCACGAATATTAGATGGACCTGAACCTGCATCACCATTAAATAGTGGTGAACCATTTTGAATAATAGCCATTCTACCTGTATCTTTAAGTTTTGCAATACCATTTTCCATAAATAGCATTTGCCCATCAGAAATTGATGGAAGATAAGGGAATCTACCATTTTCACCTTTTTCATTTTCATCTTCAACTGCTTTCTTTTCAACTTTCCAATCAATACCAAATGGTGGATTAGAAATTATGTAGTCAAATTGATAGCCAGAGAATTGGTCATTAGAAAGAGTATCCCCCTTTTTCATATCATCAGGATTCCCACCTTTAATTAGCATATCTGCTTTTGCAATAGCAAATGTTTCAGGATTAAGTTCTTGGCCAAAGCAATTTACTTCAGCATCTTTATTAATTTGTTTAATTCTTTCCGTTAAACAACCAAGCATCTGTGAAGTTCCCATAGCCATATCATAAGCTGTTTTTGTAACAACTTCTTGATTTAAGCTATCTTTATCTCCTTCAATAAGCAAATCTGTCATAAGATAAATAATATCCCTTGCTGTAAAGTGAGCTCCAGCTTTTTCGTTATAACTTTCAGAGAATTTTCTAATAAGTTCTTCAAAAATATATCCCATATCAGTAGAAGATATTTTATCTGCCCCCATATAAGCTTTTTCAGTACAAAATTCTTGAATGACTGTATAAAGATAATCAGCATTAGCAAGTTTGGTTATTTCTTTATCAAATTCAAAATTTTCAAGAATGTCTATAACATTGTCAGAAAAACTTGCAATATAGCTTCTTAAGTTAGCCTCAATATTATCAGGATCGTTTAATAATTTTTCAAATGTAAAAACACTGGTATTATAAAACTTATAACCAGAAGCTTTTTCTAAAAATCCACTTTTGACTTGAATATTCCTTTCTTCGCATTGTTTGTTCATAGCCAATACTTTTTCGTGTGTAGGAAGTAAAGTATCATTAAATCTTTTGATAACTGTTAAAGGTAAAATAACTTTACCATATTCGTGTGGTTTATATAATCCAAAAATATTATTTGCAATGTTCCAAATCAAACTTGCTTTTTCTTGAATATTAGTTTGGGTTTGTTTTTCTATATTTGTCATAACTGTCTCCTAATTACACTTATATAAGATAAATTATAGCACAACTTATTGCTAAATTTTTGTGTTTTAGATAAGTTTTTTTAAAAAATATTAATTTTTATAGTTTTCTGGGTTAATAATCATAATTTTACAACCTTTTTCTTTTGCAAATTTTACTGTATTACCTGTGCCACTAGGTTTTCCATTCCAAATAGCAATAACAACATCTGACTTTTCAACCATATACTTATTTCTATCATTCATACAAGTATCAGTATAAATAGGCGACAATATAGTTTTATAATCACATTGTTCTACAATCTTCGAATATCTTTTCTTTGAAGATTCGTTCCATTTAGAATCTTGATTAGCACAAGGGATAGCACCTTCTAAAACAATTTTTGGATACTTCCTTTTTAATTCCAATACTGTTTCAGCACAAATTAAATCAACTCCTAACGCTAAACCAGAAATAAAGTGAGTGTAATTATTTTGAATTGCTTTTTCTAATATTTCATACAAATCTTTTTTAAAAGCTATGCAACTTGATAAATTTTCGTTATATCCCCAAGGTAGTTTATTTGGTCTATGACCTGTAAAACAAATAGTTAAATATTTCATAAAATCTCCTTTATATTGTTATTATAGCAAAAATAGAAGATATATCTCCTATATTTTAAAAACAATTTTGATAAAATTATAGAAGATATAACTTTGGGAATAATAAATTTATGAAATTAGAAGAAGCAATTACTAAAAGGATATATAATCTGTGTGAAGAACGGAATATTACACCAAATAAATTAGCTACACTTTCGGGAATGCCAGCAGGTTCTTTGAAAAGCATTTTTTATGGCAAAAGCAAAAATCCCGGTACAAGAACAATATTGGATATTTGTCAAGCTTTAGAAATTAGTTTATTTGATTTTTTTAATGATGAATTGTTTAAAAATATTGAATTAGAAGGAAGTTATTAAGACTAAATGATATAGAAAATCTTTAGTCTTTTTTTATTAATTTGAGATCCTGGCGTGTGCTTGTCTTGATACAAGTGGTGTCGCTTCGCTCCACCAGACAAGCACACGCCAGAAAAAAAACTGCAAAAATAAAACTATTGCGTGGATAAAGACAAACGGCAACTAATGTGGGCATCAACGCTCAGGCTTTCCGTTTCTGCCTCACATTATTTTAGTTGCCGTTTGTTCTTTAATTTTCCTTTCTCATTTGTTCTATTACTTCTGGACTGACCTCCCCTATTAAGCAACCTTCATCCCAACACTTAAAATTATCAAATAGCAATAATTTTTTATCTTCTTGCCCTATCTTGCAAACAACATCTTCATCCATAATGTCAGATATAAAATATTGAGGAAGCCCTTTACTATACACAATTTTCTCACCAGTTTTTTCGATATATTTCATTAAATATGCTAATGCATTTCCCAATCTTCTTTCATTTTCATCAATCTCTTTAAAATCACTTCTTCCAAATCTATTATTGAAATACTCTGACTGTATTGAC
>CASEOW010000005.1 GCA_949289785.1 uncultured Bacillota bacterium
AACTATTTTGATTAATATTGTAAACAAGTTGGGCATCATAAGTCTTGTTTTCAACAAACTTCCCATCCATAATATCACAATGCAAAAAATCAGCATGTCCTTGCATTGATTTTGCATATTCAAAAATTTCTTGATATTCTTTTATTGGGTCAGTAGAAACACTAACATAGATATTCTTTTTCATTATTACTCCTAATACTTTTTGTTTAATTTTAGTTCATTTAATATTTTTAAATAATTATTATATCTTTCCCTGCTAATTTTTCCTAGATTAACAAGTTTCTTTACTCCGCAATTTTCGTCATTATCGTGAATACATGAGCGATATTTACAAAGTTTTCGCCCTTCTAAAAAATCAGGATAAAAACTAGAAAGTTGCCTAAAATCAATATCACTTACCATAGACAGATCTAAAAGAGAAAACCCCGCAGTATCTGCTATATAACCATTTAATAATTTATAAAGCTTAACAATTCTAGTAGTCTGTTTTCCCCTTTCTATTTTTTTAGATATATCTCCAACATTAGTCAAATTGTTATCATTAAAAATAGCGTTTATTATAGATGACTTTCCGCTAGCACTTTGTCCTGCAAGGGCACAAATACCACTAATACATTCTTCTATTTCTTTTACATCTTTTGTTTTAGCACAAACTTTTAAAATTTTAAAATAATTTCCATAAATATCATATATTTTTTCGTATAGTTTTTTGTCTAAATCATATTTATTTACTACTAAAATAGGATTTATATTATTAAATTCACAATAAAGTAAAATTTTATCAACAAGAAGCAAATCTGGTTTAGGAACAGGTGAAATAACGATAAATAAATTATCCAAATTAGCAAGAGGAGGTCTAATTAAAAAATTTTTTCTATTGTATACTTTATTAATGCTTTTATCAAATTCTACATAATCTCCGACAAAAATGCCGGAAGACTTAGTTTTTCCACTTGGATAAACATTGAATATTTGTCCCCCACTTTCTATAGTAAAAAGATTTGCATTTTTGGAAATAATAATACCTTTCATTAAACACCTTATTTTTAAAATTAATTTAATAATATAATTTTAATCATAATTTTTTAAAAAATAATAATTAAAAATAACAAAACTGCTAAAATATATAAAAAACTACAAATTATTACAATTTTAACAAATTTGCTCTAAGTTGTCCACATGCTCCGCCAATATCTTCACCCATAGTTCTTCTAACCGTAGCACTAACACCTAGTTTTTTTAAACCTTCAACAAATTGATAAGCCATAAGTCTTGTCGTTTTCTTTAATGAACGCTCTTTTACAGTATTAAGAGGAATTACATTTACATGACACAAAAATCCATTTAAAATATTTTTCAAACTTTTTTGATCTTCACCACTATCATTAACATCAGCAATAAGAGTATATTCAAAATAAATTTTGCGTTTAGTTTGTTTATAATAATACTTACATGCATCAATTATTTCTTTTATTGTATATCTATTTGCAATGGGCATAATACTTTTTCTTTTTTCATCACTTGTTGCGTGTAAAGATATAGTTAAAGTAATATTTAGTTTTAAATCTGCAAGTTGATAAATTTTATCAACCAAACCGCAAGTAGAAATAGATATATTTCTTTGAGATATATTTAAACCTCTTTGAGAAGATAGAAGTTCAATAAACTTAATAGTATTATCATAATTGTCTAATGGCTCACCAGACCCCATAAGAACGACATTTGTTATTTTTCTATCACTGCCTTTACCACCTAAAAATTTATTTATTAATAAAATTTGTCCTAACATTTCACCGGCAGTTAAATTTCGCACTAGTCCACCAAGAGTTGATGCACAAAATTTGCAACCCATTCTGCAACCAACTTGAGTAGAAATACAAACAGTATATCCATATTTGTATTTCATTAAAACACTTTCAATAGCATTATCGTCATCAAGTTTTATTAAAAATTTAATGGTGCCATCTTTGCTTTCAAATTTGTATAATATTTGATATTTAGGATATATACTCAACAATTGTTCTTTTAAGCCTTTAGGTAAATTTGAAATTTCTTCTAAATTCTTTCCACTATATATAGCATCAAATATTTGTTCCCCTCTAAATCTAGGAAGTCCCATTTTTTGTACGTAATCAAGCAATTCGAAATAAGATAAATCAGTTAAAATCATAATAAATTTCTCCCCAAAATTTCACTATGACCATTTAAATAATCTCTGCCACTTATCATTTTCCCAGAAGGAGATTTTAATGATAATATTTCAATACAACCTTCTTCTGTTCCTATTATAAAATGCTTTTTATCGTTTAAAACTTGTCCTTTTTCACATGAACAATCAGTTATAGGTTGGACTTTATAAATTTTTACAAACTCTTGATTAATTTTTAAATTGCAACCCACATTATCTGCTAAAGCTTTTACTAAATTTTCAATGTCTACAGATTTCATATTAAAATCAATTAAGCCATCTTCTTTTGTAAATTTTCTAGTAAAAGTAGCATTATTATGATTTTGCACCGTAGGTTCAATACTTTTATAATTGTTTATATAATTGCAAACAAGTTCGCCACCAATATTAGCAAGTTTTTCTTCAAGTGTATCATAATAATCATCTTTAGTAATAATATACTCTTTTTGAAGAAGTATATCCCCACTATCCACTTCTTTTGCAACTTTCATTATAGTTACACCTGTTTTTTCATCACCGTTCAAAAGTGCAGTTTGAATAGGAGAAGGTCCACGATATAGTGGAAGAAGAGAAGGATGTACATTAATAACTGGTTTAAAGTTTAAAAAATCTTCTGATAAAATTTGTCCAAATGACGCAACTACAGCAATATCATAATCAAAAGTTTTCACATTATCCATTTCGTTTTTTAGTTTTTGAGACTGAAAATATGGAATATTTTTTTCAATAGCAAAAGTTTTCACAACATTAGGCTGAACTTTATGTCCTCTACCAGAAGGTTTATCAAGCCCTGTTATAACCATAGAAATCTCTAATCCTTCTTCTATCATTTTTTTTAAAACTAACAATGAAAACCTAGAACTTCCCAACAATAAAATTTTCATTAAATACACTCCATTACATAAAATTAACTATAATTAAAATTATTCCTTTAAATTTTACCACCCTGTTTTAAATATTTATCTTTATCTAAACTTTTATCAACAAACAAAATACCATCAAGGTGGTCAATTTCATGACAAATACATCTTGCAAGCCACTTTTCTCCTTGTAAAGTGAATTGATAACCATACCTATCATAAGCTTTAACTGTAATATAATAAGGTCTTTTAACTCTACCTCTGAAATTACCTACAGAAAGACAACCTTCTTCTTCAATATCTTCACCTTTTTGAGAAATAATCTCAGGATTTATAAGCTCAATAAAATCACCATTGACTTCAACAATAACAACTCTTCTTAAAACAGCCACTTGTGGAGCAGCAAGCCCCATTCCATCATTTTGATGCATAGTTTGTTTCATATCATCAAGAAGTTCCCAAAGATTTTCATCAAAATCACGAACCGGTTTAGATTTCTTTCTTAAATTTTCTTGTCCTATTTTTACAATATCTCTAAGAGCCATATCTTATATCCTTTTAAGTCATATTTTGTGGATTAATTTCAATAAAAACTGAATTTTTAGAATTTTTGTCCACAATATCAAAAACTCTATTTTCAATTTCATCAGCCTTTTCTAACTTTGTTCTTAGAAGAATTTGATATCTATATTTATTTTGCATACGCTTAATAGGAGATTTCATAGCATCAAAATAAATAATTTGCTCGCCAAATTCATCTTTTAACTTTTCTATCTCATTATAACATATTTTTAGCAAATTACGAACATAATTTTCGTCATGGTCCGCAAAAAGAACACGAATTATTTTGGTAAAAGGAGGAAATTGTGCAGTTTCCCTAATATTTTCTTCTTTTCTGAAGAATCCCTTATAATCATAATTTGAAGCAAACTTATAAACATAATGTTTTGGACTATAAGTCTGTAAAATAACTTTGCCTTCTATAGAACTTCTTCCAGCCCTGCCTGCTACCTGAGTAATGAGAGAAAAAGTTCTTTCAGTGCTCCTATAATCTGCTTGATATAAACCTTGGTCAGCATCAACAATTCCAACAATAATAACATCGTCAAAATCATGCCCTTTAGCAATCATTTGTGTTCCCACTAAAATTGCAGGCCTAGAGTTTGCAAATTTAGACAAAATTTTTTGATGAGAATTTTTTGTTGTGGTTGTATCATTGTCCATTCTAAGAATTTCAACATCAGGAAAAATTTCTTTTAAAGCATTTGTAACACTTTCCGTCCCTATTGCGCCATATTGAATGTTATCACTATGACAACTTGGACATTTAGTTAAAACTTTAAACTGAGCACCACAGTAATGACATTTTAGCCTGTTATCTTCTTTATGATAAACTAAACTTACATCACAATTAGTGCATTTTGCAATATATCCACAATCTCTACATCTCATAAAAGAAGAATACCCTCTTCTATTTATGAAAATCATAGCTTGTTTTTTATTATTAACCACATTGTATAACTCAGCAAGTAGTTGATTTGAAAAAATTCCACTATTTCCCATTCTAATTTCATTCATCATATCAACTATTTGAATTCTAGGTAATTCCTTACCATTAGCTCTGATAGGTAATTCAACTAACTGATACTTACCTTGAGTTGCTTTTCTATAACTATCAATTGAAGGTGTTGCACTTCCTAAAACTAAAGGACAAGAATTATACCTTGCTCTGAAATCAGCAATATCACAGGTAACAAATCTAGGATTGCTTTCTGAAACATAACTGGATTCATGTTCTTCATCTATAATAATTACACCTAAATTCTCTAACGGTGCAAAAATAGCACTTCTAGCACCTATAGCTATTTTTGCCTGTTCGCTATATAACCTTTTCCATTCATCAAACTTTTCTCCTGCTGATAATCCACTATGTAAAAGAGCAACACTATCACCAAATCTTGATTTAAAATTAGACATTATTTGAGGTGTTAAAGAAATTTCAGGAACTAACATTATTGCACTTTTTCCCTCATTAAGAGCTCTAGCAATAAGATGCATATAAACTTCTGTTTTTCCACTACCTGTCACACCATGCAATAAATAAGTTTTATTTTCTTTAATAACATTTAAAGCATTTTGTTGCATATCATTTAAAGTTACTTTTTTATCTTCTTTACTGATTACAAAAGGAGTTCTATTTATTTTCACTTTTTCTTTAATCAAAATACCTTTTTCAAGTAAAGATTTTATTGCACTTTGACTAAAATCTTTAAGCTCTGTTTGAGAGAAATATTTTGTTATATTTTTTTCAAATAATTCTATTATTTCCACTTGTTTTTTAGCAGAAGATTTTATTTGAATATCTTTATAATTTTCAGATAGATGATAATAACTTTCAAAAATATCTTTAACTTTTCCTTCTCGCATTTGGCTTGGAATAAAAAGTCTTAAAATGCTAGCAAGTTTCAAATGATATTTTTGAGCCATAAATTTCATAAGAGAAATCATTTCTTTTTTAATACAAGGAAAATCGTCAACATTAGAAATTATATTTTTAATCTTATTTTCATCAAATTCGCAGTCATTTTTGAGTTCAATAACAAATCCTTGTAAAATACGATTGCCAAAAGGAACTAGAACACGCATACCTATTTCTAATTCATAACCATCTGGCACTTTATATTCAAATTCTTTGTCTAGTGCTTTTGCATCTTGATCGATAATAACTTTTGCAAACATATTAAAACCTAAAAAAGATTATATCATTATTTAATAAAAATTTCAAATATAAAAAGAAATAAAAAAGAGATAACAAAATCTCTTTTTTATAATGATTAAAAAATATAATTAATTTAAACTAGGCTTTACCTTACCTTCAGCAATCTCCTCACAAGCAAGAGTTATAGCTTTTTTGTCTTGTCCTATAAGTTCAAGTCTTTTAATACTTTCAATTTCTTTTGCTCTTTTAGAAATTACAGTGCAAAGAATATATCTATTATTAAAAGATTTTTCTAAAAGTTTATCAATTGATGGTTCAATCATCATAATACTCACCTCTAAATTCTTAATTTACTAAAAAATTATATCACAGGATTTAAATTTTGTAAAGTAATTATTATCTAATTTTAAAAGAAATAAAATTGAATATTTTAAAATATTAAATTAATTTTCATTCTCTTGATTACATAGTGAATTTGAATTTTCATATTTTTCAAGCATAATACCCATAGCATCGAGTAAATCAAAAGAACTTTTTGTCATTTCTGGATTTTGAGACATGCTATCAGCTCTACCAACCATTAATAATAATTTCATTAAGTCCACGCCGTTTCCAAACTCACCATATTTTTCTATATAATCTCTAATTAATTTAGAATTTAATATTTTGTGATATTTGTTATTATCTTCTTTCAATTTAATAAACATAAATATATCATGTTCTCTAATTAACATTTTGATTATTTCCTGCTGAGATTTATCAAAATTTAATAAAGGTAAAACTCTTTGTGCAATTTTTTCGCTTTCAATATTATGATTAAAAAAACTATCAACTTCTTTATTATATAATTTTGAATATCTCCTTTTATAACAATTTGGTTTGCCAATATCATGCAAAAGCATAGTATAAGACAACATTAATCTTGTATTTTCATCATAATTTTTATCTAATTTATTTATGTTTTCTACTGCGTGTAAGATATGGTCTAAACAATTATAAATATGCCAAGGATTATCCTGTTTAGTATTTTCACACTTTTCAATTTCAGGCAAAATATTTAAAATAAAATTTTTAAATTCAGGATTTTTATAATTTTTATAAAATTCTTCAACAGCATTTTCACTTAATAGTATTTTATCTAGAATTTCTTTCATATTAACTCCACTAAATATAATATTTTTTACGCTCCATTATATTTTTTAAAAAACTTAATAAACTTAAGAAAATGATATCACATAATTAATTATTAGTCAAATATAAAAAATAAAAAGCCTCATAAGAGACTTTTTATTGACTTTTTATTTTTTATCTAGGATTTCTAATGTTAGCTTGAGCGGCAGCAAGTCTTGCAATAGGAACTCTATAAGGTGAGCAAGAAACATAAGTTAATCCTGCATTATGACAGAATTCAACACTTGATGGATCTCCACCATGTTCACCACAAATACCAAGTTTAATATCTGGTCTTGTTTTCTTTCCTAATTCACAAGCCATTTTTACAAGCTTGCCAACACCTTCTTGGTCAAGTCGAGCGAATGGATCTGATTCGAAAATCTTCTTTGAATAATAAACATCAAGGAATTTACCAGCATCATCACGAGAGAATCCATAAGTCATTTGAGTTAAGTCATTAGTTCCAAAAGAGAAGAATTCTGCATATTTTGCAACTTCATCTGCAGTAAGAGCAGCACGAGGAATTTCAATCATAGTTCCAATTTTATAAGTGAGTTTAACATTATTTTGAGCTATTATTTCATCTGCTTTATTTGCAACAATATCTCTAACATATTTAAACTCTTTCCAATCACAAGTCAAAGGAATCATGATTTCTGGAACTATATTATATCCTTTTTCTTTGTTAACTGCGATAGCAGCTTCAATAACAGCTTGAGTTTGCATTTCAGCTATTTCCGGATAAGTTACAGCAAGTCTTAATCCTCTGTGTCCCATCATTGGGTTAAATTCATGAAGATCAGCAACTGTAGATTTAAGTCTATCAAATGAAATACCCATTTCTTTAGCAAGAGCAGCTATTTCACTATCTTCATGAGGTAAGAATTCATGTAAAGGTGGATCCAAGAAACGAATAGTAACAGGATGACCTTCCATAGCAGAATAAATACCAATAAAATCTTGTCTTTGCATTGGAAGAAGTTTAGCTAAAGCTCTCTTTCTTTCTTCAACAGTAGAAGAAACAATCATTTCTCTAACTGCAGGAATTCTATCAGCTTCAAAGAACATATGTTCAGTTCTACAAAGTCCAACACCTTCTGCACCAAAATTAAATGCATTTTTAGCATCTCTTGGGTTATCAGCATTTGTTCTAACTTGCATTGCACGATATTTATCAGCCCACTGCATGATAGTAGCAAATTCACCTACAATTTTAGCAGGTTCAGTTTGAATTTCTCCATCATAAATTTTACCAGTAGAACCATCAAAAGAGATAACATCTCCTTCTTTATAAACTTTTCCATTAAGAGTAAATGATTTTTCATCTTCAGCAAATTTAATAGCACTGCAACCAGCAACGCAAGCAGTTCCCATACCTCTAGCAACAACAGCAGCGTGAGAAGTCATACCACCACGAGCAGTTAAAACGCCTTGACTTGCAGCCATACCTTCAATATCTTCAGGTGAAGTTTCAAGTCTAACAAGAACAACTTTTTCTTTGTTTTGTCCCATTTCTTTAGCTTTTTCAGCAGTGAAACAAATTTTACCACAAGCAGCACCAGGAGAAGCAGGAAGAGCTTCAGCAATAGCTACAGCATTTTTAAGCGCATTAGCTTCAAATTGTGGGTGTAAAAGTGCATCAAGTTGTTTAGGATCAATCATCATAATAGCTTCTTGTTCAGTGATAAGACCTTCATTAACTAAATCAACAGCAACTTTTAATGCAGCTTTAGCAGTTCTTTTACCATTTCTAGTTTGAAGCATATAGAGTTTACCTTTTTCAATAGTAAATTCCATATCTTGCATATCTTTGTTGTGTTTTTCAAGAGTTTTAGCAATTCTAGCAAATTCTTGATAAACTTCAGGATTTTGTTGTTCAAGAGTAGAAATTGG
>CASEOW010000006.1 GCA_949289785.1 uncultured Bacillota bacterium
GTTATATTGATAGATAACAATAAGTTATCAGTAGGAACTTGTAATACGGATAATAGGTCTTTTGGATTAAATTTTGAAGATACTGTAATTATTTATTCAAAAGAATTAAATGAAGAATATATGACACAAATTAAAAAAGATATATCTTCTTGCAGATTAATTGGAATAAGTTATTTTAAGAAAAAATTATGGATAACTAAATTACTACAAGCTTTATTAAGACTATTATCTTCATTATTTTAAATTTATGTTTTTGTAAATAAATAAAAAAGGAGAATAAAATGGAAAAATCTTATGTAATGGTTAAACCAGAGTTTGCAAATTATAAGGAAGTTATAGATTTAGTAAAATCTAGATTAACTAGTATAGGTATGAAAATTTTAAATGAAGGCTTTATAAAATACGACACTTCTAGCGCTAAACAACATTATTATATGCATGTTGGTAAAGATTTTTATAATAAGCTTGAAATGTACATTACAAGTGATAAAGCTTATGGTATTGAAGTTGAGGGAGAAAATGCTATATTAAAAATAAGAGAAATTATTGGTTCTACTTCTAATGCAAAAGAAGGAACTATTAGATACGATGTTCCTAAGATGCTCGGATTACCTATGAGAATTACAGAAAATGTTGTACATGCTTCTGATAGTGTAGAAAATGCAAATAAAGAACTTGAAATTTTTAAAAATTTATTAAATGAAAAAGAAAAAAACATGGATTAATTATACCATGTTTTTTTATTAATTAATTTATTGTTATTAAAATTCTCTATTTTGAATATAAAACATATCATTTTCGTCTAAATCTAAACATTCTTTAAAATATAATCTATTATATTTACAATTTTTACTGTCTCTTGCATCTTCAAACTGAGAAGGTTTTTTGGTTAAACCAAAACAATCAGTTTTTGTCATTGCTTGAGCCAAATTTTGTGAAAAGTGAGTTGCTACTTTTTCCATAGTTCTGATTTGACTTGGGGTTAATGCTATAACTCTATCACTTTCAATGCTTTTTTCGTACTTCTCAACATAAGTTTTAATTAATGTATCTATATCTTTTATATTATCTAATTTTCCGAAACACTCATGACATGGATAAAATTCTAAACCCTTTTCGTATACAACAAATCTTACGGCATTAGTCAAATCTATACCATTTAATCTTAACCATGCACTTGATATAACATGGTTATTAATACCATTTTCTTCTAACCATTTGCTTTTACTTCTATCCAAATCATATACAGGATAAATTGCCCCGTCTTGTGTTATTATTCCTTTATCAAAAATTCTTAATTCATAAGCTGATTTACTTTTAATATCCATTGCTGTATAATAACCAATTGTATCATTATAAAAAAAATCATGATTAAAATTAAAAAAATATTTGTCATATAAATACAAAGTATCTTCTAGATTGCAGTCTACTAATCTTATTTCACCATTTAGTAGTTTTTGTTCAAGTTCTTTATTCACTTCAATCTCCTATCACATATATTGTATAATATAAAATTATATTTGTCAATTTTAATTTTTGACTATATTTGTCGAAATTTATAAATTTAATTTTGTAAATAATTGTATTAATAATATTATTTGTTGTATAATTAAAAAAAAGGTGATATTAATGATGCAAGATATAGAACTATTAGCTCCAGCAGGAAATTTTGAAGCTCTTAAAATGGCAGTTTATAATGGAGCAAACGCCGTCTATTTAGGACTTGATGATTTTAATGCAAGGGGAAATATTGAAAATTTTAATAGGGATAATTTAGAACAAAGTGTTAATTTTGCTCATCTATTTGGTGTCAAAATTTATTTGACTATTAATATATTAGTTAAGGATGAAGAAAAAGATAAATTTTTAAAACTTGTTCAGTTTGCACTAGAAAAGAATGTTGATGCGTTTATAATTCAAGACTTAGGAATGGCTTATATTTTAAAAAAAATGTTTCCGAATATAGTTTTACATGCTAGTACACAAATGGGTTGTCAAAGTTTAGAAGGAGTTAAATTTTTAGAAAAACTAGGATTTAGCAGAATTGTTCTTGCTAGAGAAACTCCTATTACAGAAATTATAAGAATTAAGCAAAATTCTGATATAGAAATAGAATATTTTATTCATGGGGCTTTATGCGTCGCTTATTCAGGGAATTGCTATCTTTGTTCTCTTATTGCAAATAGCAGTGGAAATAGGGGAAAGTGTAAACAATTTTGTAGATTACAATATTCCTTATCTGATAAAAATTTAAAAAAAGAAGGTTATTTACTTAGCACAAGAGATTTTTGCTTTTTACCTAGGTTGAAAGAACTTTGTCAAAGTGGAGTTAAGAGTTTGAAAATTGAAGGTAGGGCAAGAAGACCTAGTTATGTTGGTCAAATTGTGTCTATTTATAGAAATGCATTAGATAATAATTTTCAATTTTTAACAGATGATATACAAAAAGCAAAAAAAGTATTTAACAGAGGTGATTTTTTTCAAGGTTATGATAGCAATGAAAGAGTTATTTATGATAAGTGCCAAAATCATATTGGAGAAGAAATTGGGTTTGTTAATTGTGTCAATATTGGAAAAAAATTCAATGTTTTTTCTATAATTACTAAAATAAATTTAAATAAGTATGATGTTTTAAAATTTTTTGAAAATGAAAAAGAAATGGCGTCACTTGTAATTGGTGATTTAAAAAAAATTAAAAATGGCTATCAAATTACTACTACTAATTTTATAAAAAATAATTGGAAGGTAAGAAGGATAGTTGATAAAAATAGTGAAGATGATATCTTAAATACAAAAAAATTTATTTCTGTAGATATTGAATTTAGTGCTAAAGAAAATTCTAATCTTTTAGTAAAATTAAAAAGTCAAGGAGTTACAACTTCTTTTGTTTCAGATTTTATAGCTCAAAAATCTGTTAATCAACCTTTAAAAAATGATGATATTATTTCATGTTTTTCAAAACTCGGGGATTATTTTAAATTAAATAAAATCAATATAGAACTTGATAATGTTTTTATTAGAAAAAGTCAACTAAATGAATTTAGAAGACAAGCTATTTCATTATTAGAAAATAAAATTTTAGAGGAATATAATATAAAAAATAGCATAAATGAAAATAAAATTAAAAAATCTTCTGAATTTACGCTAATTAATAAGTCGAATAATGTCAAAAAAATGATATTTTTTTCAAATCTTGAAAAACTTAAGAAATTTAAAAATACTGAAAATATCTTAGTTTATAATTTCGATTATTTAAATATAAATGAACTTTACGAGTTTTGTTTAAATTATAATAAAATATTGTATTTAAACTTACCTGTAATAAATCTTTATGAAGAAATTGAAACTATAAAAGAAGCTCTTTCAAAGATAGATAACTTAGGAATTATCGCAAACAATTATTCTCACCTTCAATTGACAACTATTAACAAAACTATAATTGGTCCAAATTTAAATGTTTTTAATAGTTCTACAGTTGCTTATTATGCAAGTTTGGGGTATAAAAACTTAATTTTATCAATAGAAGATATTGATTATCAAAAAATTAAAAATAGTGGTGTTAATCTTTTCGCATTTTCTAATTTCTATCCTGAATATATGTATTTTAAACATTGCCCAGTTAGAGAACATTTTGTTAAAGATTGTAAAGAGTGTAAGTTTAACCAAAATTTTAGTTATAAGTTAAACAATATTGATTTTGTGTTAAAAAGAAGAAAAATAAAATTTTGTCAATTTGTTTTAAAATCTAAATTACAAAAAAACATTGTTTTGCCAAACAATATTAATGCAATAGAAGAAATTATTTAGTTTTAAAATTTATATATAAATTTGTAAAATAATTAAAGTGCTTTAATTTTATAATTAAAGCATTTTTATTTATACTTAAATATTTTCACAAATAAAATATTTTTTTAATATTATGCATTAGAGCATAATATTTCTATTATGTTCAAAAGACTGACTAGGAGAAAAGCATGGCTTTTTTACAAAGATATTCTACTCTTCAAAAAGGTGGAATTACAATGATTGGAAACACTTTGGGTTTGTCTAAACTTTCAAATGTAAATCAGGCAGGACTTCTTGGTTCTATAGGTGCATTTACAAGTTTAGATAATACGCTTAAGGTTAACAATTTTCCAAATGGCACAACATTAGATTATACTCAAAATGGTTCTACTGCAAATTTAAATTTACCTGTTGGGTCAAATGTTTTATATGCAGAGCTTGTATGGGGCGGTCTTTATAAGTCAAGTGTTAATGATATATCTAGTCTTATTGATAACAATATTATTTTTAATACTCCACAAGGAACTTTTAGTATAACAAATGATATTGCTACAAGGCAAAATTTTAATATTAATCTTACTAACAATGAAGTTGGTTTTTATGTAAGAACAGCAATTGTTACCAATTTAGTGCAAAATGGTATGAACGGTGTTTACTCAGTTCAATCAGTTCCTGCATTAATAGAAGCTATAGATAATAGAACAAATGAAACTAATCATGCAGGTTGGTCATTAGTAATAGTTTATTCAAATCCTTCACTTGATTTTAAAAGCCTTAATGTATGGACTGGTGGGGCTGTTGTTTCTCCACTTGTAGGGGTTACAAATATAACATTAAATGGATTCAAAACTCCATCTGAGGTTCAACCTTCTGGCCGTATCTTTGTTTCTGCGCAGGAAGGAGATGCTGTAATTTCTGGTGATCAAATGTTGTTTGGTCAAGATGTATTAACACTAACTAATTTGTCTGGTCCTAACAACCCAGTATTAAACTTTTTTTGTTCTCAAATTAACGGAGAAAATGGCTTAGTTGATACAAGTGGGACATTTGGCACACGAAATGCAAATTCATTGACTGGATCTAATACTTTAGCTTGCAGACAAGGATATGATATTACAAGTATTGATCTTACAGGAAAACTTTCTTCTGGTCAAAGCGATGCTTATATTAGATTTACAACTGCAGGAGATTTATATGTCCCTAATTGTATAGCAATAGAGATTGATAACGGAACAAATCCAGATTTAAATATAATAAAAACTGTTGATAAAACTATAGCGGTAAGTGGAGAAATATTGAATTATACTAGTACAATAACCAACACAGGAGATTTACCATTATATAATCTTTTATTTTCTGATCAAATCCCAGCAGGAAGCACTTTTATAGAAAATTCAGTTTTTATAAATGGAGTTAACTTTCCGGGTTATAATCCTCAGATACCATTTCCAATTAACGATTTATTACAAACACAAAGCGCAGTTGTAACATTTCAAGTAAAAATCGATTTGTAATTAGAAGAAAAATTTAAATTTTTTAATATAAAAGCAAGGAAATAAAATGACAATAACAAATCAATCTCAAAATGAATTTAGTTACACATTGCCAAACGGATCTATACAAACAGAAACAAGGTTATCAAATATAGTAAATACTGAAGTTATATCAGATTCATTTTTAAAAGTTAAGACTTCTGATAGAACTTTTTTACAAGAAGGTGAAACAGCAACACAAACTGTTACTTTAACTAATAATTCATTATTTTATATATCTAATATATTATTTAATGATACATTATCGTCAGGTGCTAGTTATATTACTGGTAGTGTATTTGTAAATGGTGTCTCACAACCAACTTATGATTTGGTTACTGGATTTAATGTTGGTGATTTACCAATTGGCGGAGTAACTATTGTAACATATAAAATTACAGCAAATAATCCACTAACTCAAAATCCAGTTACAAATTATGCTACAGTGAATTATAATGCAGGTGGTAGAAATTTACAAGAAAATACCAATACTATAACAATGCCAGTCGTTTCTAATAGACTGACAATAGTAAAAGGTGTCGACAAGCCAGTTGCTTTAAAAGGTGAGAATTTACACTATACAAGCACAATAACAAATACAGGTACTTTGTTAAAAACTAATCTTATTTTCCAAGACCAAATTCCTACAGGAACAAATTTTGTTACAGATAGCGTTAAAATTAATGGTGTTTCTCAATTGGGATTAAATCCAGCTACAGGTTTTTCTTTGCCTGATTTGCAAGTTGGAGAAAGTGTTATTGTAGAATTTGATGTGGTGATATTATAATGAATAAAATTATTACCAATATTTCTACTATAATTGATAATTCAACATTAACACCCAATATATTTGTTAGTAATATTGTGCAAACAAATATTTTAGCTCCCATAATTCCATCAGGTAACTTAGTTTGTTGTCACGATTTAGTATTTGATTTACCTTTTGAAAGATGTTGTATAAGACGCAAAAAGTGTTGTTTATGTAAATTACTAAATTTAAATGGCAGTTGTAATTGTTTTAGTATTTCACAATTTAATTGTAGAAATAAAAACTTTTAGAAAAATTCTTAAAATATCAAAAATTTAAAAAAAAATAATTAATCACTGTTTAATTAAATTTACAATGATTAAATAATTAAAAAACAAGAACTTTAAAGTTCTTGTTTTTATTAGATTATTTGTATTATATAAAATGTGTTTAATTTTTATATTTATTTTTATTAAAGATAATATATAAAAAGTTGTAATAATTTATCTTTGTGTTATAATAGTGTTATTAAATTATTCACGAGAAAATATGCAACAAAACTTTTACTAAATTATTTTATATTTTTTTAAATAAATTAAAGGAGTTAATATGGAAGAGTTAGATATTTATACTGATAAATTTCAATATATAGGTAAATGCGAAAAAAAAGAATGTCATAAGAAGGGGTATTGGCATAAAGTTATAACTGTATTAGTTATTAATCCAAAAATTAAGAAAGTTTATTTTCAAAGAAAATACCCTAAGAATGGTGAGATAAATGATGAAAATTCTTTATTAGATTTTACTGTCGGGGGACACATACAAGCTGGAGAAACTGATGAAGATTCTGTTAGAGAAATTAAAGAAGAATTACTTGAAGATGTTAAATTAAGTGATTTGGTTTTTCTTGGCATAAGACAAACTGCTGCCACTATAAATCCAGATTATATAGCAAATGAATTTCAATATGTTTATTTATACCCATGTGATAAAAACCTTGAGGATTTTTCAGTAGATGGCGATGAAATTGGAAGATTAGTTGAAGTAGATTTGCAAGACGCATTGGATTTGTTTTATAATGAAAAAAAAGACATTTTTGCTAGAGAAAAATATCTTCTAAATAATGAATATTTTATAGAAGAAAAATATATAAACTTAAAAAATTTTATGATTTGCTATCAAATCATAGATGAATTTTTTAAAAGAATGCTTATTGCTGCTAAGAGATATTGTGATGGTGAAGATCCAAAATATATAATGTGGTAGTAGTTAAATGTTTTTAATAATTTTTATTATACGATTTGAAGAATTTCCATCTCCATAAACATCTGAAGATTGAAAATTTTTAATGTTTAAGAATTGTTTATATTTAATTTTTAAAATTAAAAGTTAAAGATCTTATATGAAATTTTATATTTAAAAATAATTAAATTTAAAATAATTAAATTTTAACAATATTATAAAATAAATGTATTATTTTGTAAAATTTGCAAAATGTTTAAATTTTAAGTTAATTTTTTTTCATATAAAAAAATATATTTAAAATTAGTAAAAAAAGATTAGAAAAATTTATATTTCTAATCCTTTATAAATGGTGCGTCCATAGGGATTCGAACCCCAGACCTTTCGTTCCGTAGCAAGCACCTAAAAATGCCATACTTTACTCATTTTACACCATTTTTTATCATATTATATCATTTAACCAAAAGCCTAAA
>CASEOW010000007.1 GCA_949289785.1 uncultured Bacillota bacterium
AATTTGTTTGATATGTATATAATTTGGCGGAGACGATGGGATTCGAACCCATGTGCCGGTTACCCGACAAACGCATTTCGAGTGCGTCCCGTTACGACCTCTTCGGTACATCTCCGTATAATTTATTATAACATTTATAAAAAATATTTACAAGTGTAATATAGTTTTTAAGTAATTTTTTGCCTTATAGATTATAAAACTATAATTATGCTTAATAATATGGTTTAAAATTTGATAAATTTAAAAAAACTATTGCTTTTTTTAAGCTTTTACATATAATATTAATTATAATTAAATTACTAAAAAGGAAATATTAATGGAAAAAATTAAAGTTATTATTGACACAGACCCGGGCGTTGATGACACAGCTTGTCTTGTTTATGCCCTTTTTGATGAAAAATTAGATGTAAAATTAATTACAACCGTTTCGGGTAATATTTGTGTGGAAAAAACTACTCGTAACATGCTTCATGTTTTAGATAAATTTAATATAGATATTCCTGTAGCAAGTGGTGCTTCAAAAGCTCTATATAGAATTACTCCTCATGCTGAATTTATTCACCAAAAAGAAGGAATGGGCGGATATACACCCCCTAATGTTGTTAAACATAAACCTCTTCAAGAAGATGCAGTTGAAGCTATGTATAGAGTTTTAAAGGAAGGTGATGGTGATATTATACCAATGCTTTTAGGTCCACAAACCAATATGGCTTTATTACTTATGCGTCACCCTGATATAATAAAAAAAATACCTAAAATTTATTTCATGGGTGGAGCTCCTTATGGTGTCAAAGGTTTTCCTGAACATCTATCTTTTAACTTGTCTTCAGATCCAGAAGCTTTTAAAATTGTTATTGAAAGTAAAATTCCACTTGTAATGATACCTTCAAATTTGGGAAGAAATCAAGCACACTTTACAGAAGATTTTGTTTATCAAATTCGTGATACTAATGATGTTGGTAAATTTTTATATCAAATGTATTCAAAATATTGGGAACCAGGTTATAAAGATAAAAGAATAACAACTAACGATACTTGCACATATTTAGCTTTAGTTTATCCAGAACTCTTTATAACAGATAAACTAGATGTTCAAGTTGATACAGAAGATCAGCCTGGAAGAACTTATGTTACATTCAAAAAAAACGGAAATTGTACGATTATAATGAATGTAAAAAGAGATGAATATTTAAAATTAATTATGGAAAAACTTAAAAAATTAAATCATATAAAATTAAATTAAAATAAAAAAAACTAATTTATACAAATTAAATTAGTTTTTTTTTATTTTTTTTCAATAATTCTTTTTATTTTTTTATTTTCTTTTATTAAATTAAAAAAAATATTTATTATATTTTATATTTTTTTTTAATTTTTATGATTTTTAATCATTATTTAATAATATTTTCATATTTATTATTTAATTATTTATTAAATTTTTATTTTTAAATACTTTTTCATTAAATTTTACTCTTTCATCATTTTCATTAAAACCTTTAGAAATAAGATGATAATGATATGCTTTTTCTATATCGCCCAATTTATAGTAACATACGCATAATTGTAAAGCTGGATATAATGTATAACTATTTTTGTCAACAAAAGCTCCACTTTGCGTGTCGATTTTTGCTGTAATAGCTAAATTATACCAGTAAGCAGCTATTTCATATTTTTTTTCTTGAAAAAAATGATTTCCTATTTCATAAAGGATTTCCCCTTTAGGTATACCATAAACAAAAGAACCTAATAGCGCAGTTAACGCACTATGACTATCGTTCTTTTTTGCATAACACTTGGCTAAATTAAGACATGCCTCAATATTGTTTTCCTTCCATCCCTTCCCTTCACTTAAAAATAAAGAAAATTGATTTATAGCTTGGTCTATTAAACCATTATAATAAAGTTCCCTTGCATAATAAAATTTTTGTCTAGGTGTAAATTGAACCTTTCTTTCAATTAAACTTTGATAAATTTTCAAATTCCTATCTGTATGTACCTTATTTTTTTTGTTATGAAAAACAATTATATCTTCATTATATATTATTTTTCCTGAAGGAATTATTATTTCATGGACTGGATCATGCCATCTTAAATTTTTATTATTTTTTACAATTCTTTCTCTATAAAATTGAAATATTGGATTAAAGTTTTCGTCAAAACTTGTAGCATATCTGCACATTACTACATCACATTCCTCTTTGTCTTTTTTCCATTTTTTTATACTTTGTACACTTTTTTCAGGAACAATATCATCACTGTCTAGCCAAATTATGTATTCATTTTCAGCTTTATCAAAAGCAAAATTTCTAGCTTTTGAAAAATCATCAACCCAAACAAAATCAAAAACTTTACTTGTGTATTTTTGGGCTATTTCTTTACTTTTATCGCTACTTCCAGTATCGACTATTATTATTTCATCTGCATATTCTGAAGCATTTTTTAAACAATTTTCAAGACAATCTTCTTCATTTTTTACAATCATGCACAAAGATAATTTTTTCATAAAAACTCCTAAATTTTTATATGTATTTTTAAGAAAAATTGTCAACAAATTTTCGTCTAAACTTAGTAAAAAATTTAAAATAAAAACAAATTAATTTAATTGTTAATATTCGTTTAAATTAATACAATGTGAAACATAATATATTTGATATATTATTAATTATATATATTTTATTTTGTTAAAATATTTTGAAATTTTATATTGCTATGATAAAATGTATTTGTAAAAATTTGTTTAAGAGGTGTGGGATGAAAAAAATTCAAAATTTGTTTAATTCATTTTTAATTTCACTATTAATGGTAGGTTTTTTTAGCCTAGGTATTTTTGTAACCAATAACAATTATGGCAAAACATTTTTTTCAAATGCAGAAATTACATATGACAATATATCTAATAATTTACCAGGATATGTGGAAATAGAAACATCACAAGATGAAGGTAATGAAGTTGGTTTTGTAGATAATGAAATTTTTTTAATGAAGGCAAATTCTTATATTTCTACTATTATTGCAAATGATGAAATCTCTACAACAGTAGATGGTGAGCTTAAAACTAATTATTATTATTCACCAGATGAGAATAATAGTGAAGATTATTATTACTTTAGATTTCAAAATAGTTTATCTTTATATTACAATCTCACAAATAAAGATGTCGAAAATGGAGAAACTTCTACAAATCTTTTAACACAAATTTACGATTCTGAAAGTGGCGGTTATGAAACAAATGTAATTACAAATTACACCGAAACTCATAAAAAAGGTGACGAAAGCGATGCTTACATACCAAATAATTTATCATTCACACCAGAAAGATTAAATATTCAATTTAAATTAGATACATTGCAAGAAAACATTACAAGAAATGCTAACACGGTTACATTAAATAAAGAGGGCTGTTATACACTTGTAATAGAAGTGAACTATTATCACACAACAAATAATGGTGTTAGTTATGCAAACTCTACTGCTAAAATATATTACACTTTTGTAATATTCAATTCTACTACATATTTTAATGAAACTGGTCTACCACATCTAACAATGTCAGCAAATATTCAACAAACTACAGTAAGTAGTGATACATATTCAAGATATTATTTTTATAACTACAATTATTCTACTTCATCACCTAGCAATTCAATTGCAAATTTTGTTTATGACCCTGATAAATATCAAATTAATATAAGTTACACATCAATAAATCAAAGCACTTATAATTCTACTATAGTTTATAAAAATAATCAATTTTACCAATACGATGAAAATGGAAACGAAATAAATCAAAAAGATTATTTTGTTTTTACTAATCTAGTAGAAAAAGAGGATGATAATCAAGCATATTTATATTTCTTAGATTTAGGAACTTATGATATTTCTATACAATACCTTTACAAAACCACAACTAAAAGTGGAGAACAAATTTATGAACTTCCATTTACTGAACTTCAGGGTAATACACAACTAGATAATAAAAAACAAAGATTATATGTTTATGGATATCAAGCTGTATATTCTGATTATTCAAACGTTGATCCGGCAACTAATCAACCTAAGTCTGTAGAATTAAAACAATATGATTTTGAAAATGGAACATATAACCAAAGTGCAGATATTACAAATTTAGTAAATGAATATATTTCGACTGCCTATAAAAATAACAGTCCAAATGGAATAGATGCTAAAGATACTATAACTATGAAATCCCCTGCCTCATCAACTCCATATAGTATAGAAAGTATTAAAGATTATGCTCTTGCTAGAATCAATGACAATACCAATCCTTTACAACCTGTTTCAACCAATCAAACTCCAGTTAAATTTTTAACAAATACTAAAAACTATGCGTCTGACAATAACTATTCAACAATTTATAAATTAACTTCTACATCTCAAGATAACAAAAATATATGGACAATTATAAATGGAGAGAATCAAAAATTTGAGGGATTTAACCAAAATACAGCTGGAACTTATCTATATGTAGTTCAATATCAATATGATTATTACATGTCTGAAAGTGGAACTTTACAAGGTGCTTATTATCATTATCAAATCTTTTTCTTTACTGTAACAAACAAAACTCCAAGTGTATCTGTTGTAGATGACCAATCTTTTGAAGAAATTTATACTTCGGGATACACAAACAAAGGTGTTTATATATTAGATGATTCAAAAAATAATATTTATGATGCAAATGTTACTATTACTTTATCAGCACAAAATTACAACGCAGGTTCAAATCAATACTATTTTGAAGATGAAAATATTCAAAATTTAGAGAGTTATGGAATTTACTATGAATTATTTAACAACATAGAAAACGACACAAACAATGTAGTCAACAACAAATATGGTATATATATTCCTAATAATGCCTCTTATTCAAATGCAACATTCACAATTAAAATTATTTCTCAAAATTCAACTACTCCTAGTATAAGAAAATTTACAATAGATACTTCACCTATTTCCGATATAAAAGCAAATAATGTTGAATTTTCTTCAGGAAATAACTATAAAATTCTTGAACAATTAAGTTCATATAATACTAATCAATCTATTACCATGTCATGGGCGGAAAAAGCCAGTGGGGCAACTACTTATGGTTATGTAAAATATATTCCACTTGAAAGTATAAATTATTATTCTTCTCAAACAGATACTTCAACACTTTCATCAGTTTTAGATTTTTGGTTAGAATATAACAGTATTAATCCATACGCAAAAGTTCAAAGCACTCTCCCAGTTTCATATAAAATTGATATTGAAAAAGCAAAAGATGCTGTTTGGGTAGAATTTCCTAATTCTAGACAATTCTCATCTTATGTAACTTCAAGTTATGTAAAATCAAGTGCAGGTTTATATATCCTAGAAGTTTACGATCAAGCTGGAAACTCTAACTTTGAAATATTTATGATTGATAATACTTCTCCAGTTTTTGTTCAAAAATATACTTCACCTGACAGAACTTTAAGGTCTTTAATGCTTAACAATATTAGCATATCTATACCAGAAACCGATCCTATTACTGGAGAAATTAATACTACAATAGAAATAGAATGGGCAAAAAATAAAGCAATTTATTTAGATAATTTAACAACTTCTAATTTAAAAAATATTAAACCTTATGCTTATACTATAGATTCTAATGTTGCTCAGACAAACCTTACTAATAAATTAGAACAATTCTTTAAGAACGATGAAGAAAATATTATTAATGTAAACGATATTCCTGCTTCACCAATTACTGAAGATAATTTAGATGAAGATAATACCATATTAACTGGTATAAATGACTATGATGGCTTCTACTTGATTATACCTATTAATGACACAGCTTATATTAAGAATTGGAATGATAATAATTTTACTCCATATAGTGTTTCATCTTTAAATATAGACTTTTTAGACGAAAATAATCAGTCCATCGACGGAACTTATAAAATAGCAATTAGAGATAAATCTAATACTAAAACAACTGGAAATGAACAAACAGACTATACTACAAATCCAAGTTCTTACATTTCTTTCAATGTGACTAGTGATGCATCTAAAATGATGGTGCAATATATCAATAACAATGGAGAAAAGAAGGTATTAAATTATTCAAGTTTTTCTCATAATGGTAATTTATATTATTATAATCAATCTAATGGTGACAAAGTTTATACTCACCTGCCAAATAGAGAAGAAAATGGAGAAATTAAGGATAATACTTTAACAGAAGATTTAACTTATAAATTTTCATATTATTCACCTCTAAATTCAGATTATGTAATTGAACTTTCTTTCGTTCCTGTCGCTGAAAATGGCTCTGAAATTGATACAATTTATATTTATTACTATCCTTTTGTAAAAACAAGCAATCATGCTACTGGAGATGGGAATTCTTATTGGTATTATGATATTTCAGAAGAACCTCAAAGTACAAGACTTGTATATAAAGCAAGTGAAGAAAATGTATATGAGCCTGGTCAAGTACTAACCGCAGACATAATATTCGGACAAACTAATCAACCAAGTCCTGGTAAATATGTAATTGTTAGAGATTATGTAGAGAGTGAAAATATTGATAGTTATGATTATTTCAGAAGAACTATAACATTTACTGTTGATGACTACAATCTTATTTCAGATTATGAGGGAGTAAGTAATGCAGATGGTTCAGTTTCATCACTAGAAAGTCTAGTTGGTGGTGATATAATTCTTAGTATGTATTCAAGCGAAGGTTATAGTAGTCTCGAAGTTTCATTCCCAAGATATGAAAACGGACTTTCTACAGGTTCATTCTATACCCCTCAATCATCTTCTAATAATAATGTTTCTGTATCAGGTAGTAAACTTCCTATGTCGCTATTTATCCCTAAATATAAATTCACTACAACTACAGAAAGAAATTTAACAGGAGATGAAAATTTAAAAACTGATAAATATAGTTATGGTGTAAATTATAATGATAAACTTTCTTATTATGGCAACGCTTATGTAGAAAAGAACAGTTCTAACAATACATATGACGTTATTGCAGAAGGAGTTGTAATTAAAAGTTTTGCTACAGAAGTAGAAGCAAACAATTACCTTAATGAAAATATTTCAATAAGAGAATATGAGATTAAGGTTAATATTGAGGCAAGCATAACAGATAATAATGGAGCAAAAATAACCAAATATTACGCTTCTGGTGTTGATGAAGAAAATGGATATCTTGTATTGTATGAAACTTCAAGTAATTATGTTGTAGATTCTCAAAGTAAACGCGTGGACTATTTTTATAATCAAGGTGATTATGTTGTAACTATTTTCCAAGCTAGTAATCTAGGTAATACTGACAATTTTTATCAATATTACAAATTTTCATTCTCAATTCTCTCTCAAACACCTAACTTTGATTTATATTCTAAAGATGGTTATCAATTAACAGAGTCAAGCTCTAATAATGTATATTATACAAATACTGACGAATTAAAAATTCAATGGGAAATCCCTACAAGTCAATATGAAGCACAGATTGATGATAAAAATATACAAATAAAATCTTCACCTTCTCTATCTTTTAACCCAGTTGTTAAACAAGATGGAAACACTAAGTATTTTACATTAGATACCACAACGCTTTTAAAATCAGCAAATTCTTATATTGATATAACTTTATCATTTGAAGGAGATCAAACCTACTACCAGCCAATTACTAAAAGAATTTATTTTGATAGATCTGCTCCTTTGACTAATTTACAATCACTTATGTATAAAACAGAAAGTGCAACTGGTAGTACAATAACTAAAAACTATCAAGAAATTTATATGAGAAGATATGCAGATCAAAATAATACAGAACAAAATGTAAATGCATCAACAGATTTTACTACAATGAGTTATTCTTACTCATTATCTAGTGGAAACTTTAAATATTTTGCATATAATATTGATTTGTCTTATTTTAACTCTATTTTAGCACTTTCACTTATAGACTCTAAAAATAATCCTTACGAAACACAATATATATATTATAAATTTATTCCAGCATTAAATTCTTATAATCAAGTTGATAAAAATTCATTTTCTCAAAGTAATTACAATACATTAACATCCTCTGGAGTAACAGGTTTATTGACAGGATATTATGAAATAGTAGAAAGAGATTATGCTGGAAATATGACAGTTTACATTGTATATCTAACTGAAAGCGATTTAGATGATGTAAACGAAACAAATGACGCAATCTCTTACAAAAACAATAATCATCTAGATGAAAATATAACATTAAATTCAAGTGAAATTGTAGATGGACTTAATATCTATTCAAATACAGGATTTACTATTACTTCTTATAACTATCAATCAGATCCTTGGGGATTTATAAATATTCAATTAAATGGTCAGTCTGTTACAAGATATATGAAATCACCTTGGCTTAAAAATGGATACATATATAAAATCACTTTAAGCGGAAGTGGAATTTTATTTGAACAAGTTAATTTAAGTAGTTTATTGAATAATGTTACTTCTTCTAATTTCAAGCATAAACTTACTTTTATTGATAGATTGAATGGTGAATATAAAACTGTTTATCTTTCAATTATGGACGCTAATATTAATGCTCAAAAAATAGAAGATCCAAATAAAACTTCAGCTATTTTAAACATAAATATTCCTACTCCTAGTGAATATAATTCAACTGAAAGAACTTATGTATTCCCTACTAAAATAGAAATATCTCAATTTGATCAAACAATTACACAAGAAGATAAATGGAAAACAATATTTATCTCAAATCAATATAATTTTGGGACATGGACTACTGATCCAAATTATACTAGCTCTTTAAGTTACATTAGTCTTACCAACATAAATTCTGACACAATTTTACAAATTAAAGTAAATTTAGGAGTTAATTCATCAACAAAAATAAGATACAAAATTACCGACAATTTTGGAAATGAAACAATTATTATTCAACTTGCAAATGAAGTTTCTATTAATGAAATTTCAGGGATATCAAAGATTTATTCTTATAATGAAAGTAATGGAGATATGACATACCTATCAGATCAAGATATTATTTTCTCATTTAACTCTCTACTTTATAAAGTTATCATAAAAAATGCAGACGGCATTGATATTACATCTAACTTGATTTCGGAAAACAAAGGAAACAATATTTATACTTACACATTTACCCCTTCAGGAAAAAATTGGGATTTATATTACAAAATAGAAGTTTACGATTTTGAAAACAACGAATATATTAAAACTTTACATATAAGACTTTACTATAAATTACCATATTATGCCACTTCTTTAACCGAGGTTGTAAATGGCGGTATCGTGTTTAATGATAAAAATGGTCAAGCTATAACAAACTTTAACCAATCTGCATCGGATACTATTTATTTTGAAGGTATTCCTTACACTACTACTAGTTACTCTTTTTCAACCTATAGCCAAGATATTACTGCTTATTTTAGAAATGGACAATCATTGAGTTATACGGGAAGCAATAATTATAAATTAGAATATAAATATAGCTTATATCTTTCTAGAGATGAAGGGAAAACTTGGGAATGCATAAACAATGATAATTCTGCAACAACTGGCGTTCGTATTTCTGGAACAGGTAAATATATTATTTTTGCAAAATATGACGATTCAACTATATTTACTAATATCTCACAAATTTATAGATTTGAAATTTTAGATACTGAAGCATCATACTACAATATAACATTAGATGGTTTAAAAGTTGAAAAAAGTAATATAAGATATGTTGATAGTAATGGAAAAGAATATGGAACTACTTATTTAGTTAGAATTAATCACAATGAAATTAATCATGATGATTTAATAGTTGTTGAAGGTGAAAATGAAGGCATTATAAATAACTCAAGATTAAAAATTACATTAAATCCTGAACAAAATGTTTCTTGCATATTACAAGAATGTATATCTGAAGCTAATGATGCTTTTGTCGATGTTTTCTACTACACTGCTACTAATGACAATCAAATTACATCTAGAGGCGATTTTGCTATTATATATATTAAAGAAAGTAACGACTTTGTTTCACTATTAACTTATGAAACATCAATCGGAACTCAAGAATCTATAAAATCAAGTTCTCAAGTAATTATATTTGCTAATAAAACTACTGATTCTAATTATGAAAAAACAAAAATAAGTTTTACTTCAACAAATGGAATAGATGCAAATAAAATTAATATAGAAGTTTTAAAATTATTTAATGGAACATATGTTCAAATATACCCTACTGTTTATACAAGTGGAGAATTATCGTATGTTTATTTAGAAAGGTCTGGTTCTTATAAAATCAAATTATATGATTCTTGCACACCTGCTAATGTTCAATCATTTAAAAATGGTGATTATTTAGATATAATATTCATAAATTCTGTTCCTTTCTTGGTTTCACATGAAGAAACAACTGTTGTTGATGGGGAAACTGTTACAAACACAATAACAACAGAAAAAATTCAAAATGCAGTTTATAACTCAAGTGTAAAAATTTCATTATATAATCTTTCTACTTATTATCAACCTGGTGGATATCCTACAATAACTGTTTTAAGAAACGGAAAAGAATATAAAGATTACACAGTTAAAAATTATGAATATACATTTACACAAGCAGGATATTATTCAGTAACTTTCTCAGCTACAAGTTCTACTGAAGTTCCTATACGAGAAGAAACATTTAATTTTACTATATTAAATGAGAATGAATCTAGATATGCATTTGAATATTCTCAATTCTCTAATTATTACATTACTAAAGTATTAAAAAATGGTAAGGATATTACACAGGAATTAGTTGACATTTCAAACTTTTCTACAGTAACAATTAATGGTAAAAAATATTTATCTGAAATGATAGCTAATTTTACTGACAAAAAGACAGGTGTTGGAAAATATGAAATTACAGTTTGTACTAATGATAATCAATATTCTAACATAATAAGTGATACTTTTACATTTAAGTTTTGGATAAATACTGCTACTCCTCCTATCTCAATATCTGTAAATGAAGGAGAAAGCACAACTAGTGACATAACAGTATCTTTCAATGTTCAAAATTTCTATGATACTATGGGAGATTGTTATATTAAAGTAGGTTCTGAAATTGTAGAAGTATCAAAAAATACTTTAAGTAGTTTAGGTGAAAATGTTACTATCTCAATTACAAACGATGGTACATATTTCGTTCAAATTTACTCTTTAAGCGATTACTTATTATTCTCTTACAAAGTTGTTAAAACAGCACCATTAAATGCTTTTGCTATAATTGCTATAATATTTGGTGTAATAGCTTTAGGTGCAATTATAGGAATAACAATCGCCATAAGAAAACGACAAAGGATTAAATAAGTAAAAAAATAGACAAGCATAGCTTGTCTATTTTTTTGAAATAATGTTATTTTAAATAAATTTAAAAAAAAATTTAAAATTTTATGTTTTTCTAATTTATAAACAATAAAAAAAGAAAAAACTTCAATTAAAGTCTTTTCTTTTTTTTTATTATATAATAAATTAATGTAGATATAAGTTAAGAAAAATTACATAGCAACATTAATTTTTACACCAGGACCCATTGTTGAAGCAATAGTAATATTTTTGAAATATTGACCTTTTGCAGCTGCTGGTTTTGCTTTTTGTAAAGCTTCTATAACAGTATTAAAGTTGTCTATAAGTTTTTCTTTACCAAAACTCACTTTTCCAAGAATAACATGGACATTGTTTGTTTTGTCTAATCTATATTCAACTTTACCTGCTTTCGCATCATTAATAGCTTTTGTTACATCCATAGTAACTGTTCCGCTTTTTGGGTTTGGCATAAGACCTTTAGGTCCTAATACTCTTGCTACACGACCTACAACCCCCATCATATCTGGAGTAGTAATGCAGACATCAAAATCAAGCCATCCGCCTTGAATTTTAGCTACAATTTCTTCAGCGCCAACATAATCAGCTCCTGCTTTAACTGCATCATCTGCTTTATCGCCTTTAGCAATAACTAAAACTTTTAAAGATTTTCCTGTTCCGTGTGGAAGAATACAAACTCCACGAACTTGTTGATCAGCATTTTTACCATCTACACCAAGTCTTACATGAAGTTCTACTGTTTCATCAAATTTAGCTTTTGGTAAAGCCAAAAGTGCATCAATTCCTGAAGCAATATCAAAAGATTTTTGTCTTACTTGCTCGGAAGCTTGTTTATATTTTTTACTTTCTTTCATGATAATGCCTCCTATTCATCAACCACAGTAACGCCCATACTTCTTGCAGCGCCAGCTACCATGCTCATTGCTGATTCAAGAGATGTACAATTTAAATCAGGCATCTTAAGTTCAGCAATTTGTTTGATTTGCTCTTTAGTGATTTTTCCGACTTTTGTTTTGTTAGGGACACTTGAGCCCTTGTCAAGACCGATAGCCTTTTTTATTAAAACGGCTGCTGGTGGAGTCTTGAGTACAAATGAGAAACTTCTATCAGCATAAATAGTTACAACTACAGGTATAACAAGTCCTGCTTGTTGAGCTGTTTTCTCATTAAATTCTTTAGTAAAGCCAGCAATATTGATACCATGAGGTCCAAGAGAAGAACCTACTGGTGGTCCTGGAGTGGCTTTACCTGCTTCGAGTTGTAATTTTACAACTGCA
>CASEOW010000008.1 GCA_949289785.1 uncultured Bacillota bacterium
ACGTCGTGAGACAGTTCGGTCCCTATCTATCGTGGGCGTAGGATATTTGAGAGGAGCTGTCCCTAGTACGAGAGGACCGGGATGGACTTACCAATGGTGCACCAGTTGTCACTCCAGTGGCATAGCTGGGTAGCGATGTAAGGTTGGGATAAATGCTGAAAGCATCTAAGCGTGAAGCCCACCTCAAGATTAGATATCCCATAACATAAGTTAGTAAGAGCCGTTGTAGACTACAACGTTGATAGGTCGGAGATGTAAGTACAGCAATGTATTGAGTTGACCGATACTAATAGCTCGAGGGCTTAATCACGGAATACTTAGCATATATCTATTATGTAGTTGTCAGGGTTTTATCCCTTAAAAGATATAAAATGCTTGACAAATTTAATAAAGCATTGTATAATCTTTTAGCAGAATGATAATTTCAAGTGAAAACTTGTGATTATACCATTTCCAGTGGCGATAGAGAAAAGGATCCACCTGTTTACATTCCGAACACAGAAGTTAAGCTTTTCATCGTCGAAGATACTTGACTGGTAACGGTCCGGGAAAATAGAACACTGCTGGAATACCATTAAAGTAGGCGCACGAGCCTACTTTTTTGTTTTTAATTATTTTATTATATAAATTCTTATTCATTGTAAAAATATTTTATAAGGATTATATTGTTTAATTCTTTTTAAATTATAACTATTGACATTTTTCATATCTATGTTATAATAAAGATGCTTTAATTTAAGGAGAAATTATGTTAAAAGATAAAAAACTTTATAAATTGCTTAAAGTATCAGTGCCTATTTTATCTATAATGAGTTTTGCATTTGTTTTAGGGGGTTATACTGGTTGGATAGCTACTATAAATAAAAAAAATAATTTAATAAAAGAATATAATACTAATCCTAAAATTGTTGAAAATATAGTTTCACAAGAACAAAATCTTTTAACTGATTATCAAAATAAAAAATTATCCGCAGAAGAATTTAGAGACAAAATTAAAGAAATAAAATCAGAGGACAATCTTTTTCAAACTGCAGAATCTATCTATGGTCAAGAAGTTAAAGAAAAAAGAGAGAGTTTAAATACACAAAGAAATATTACTTCTGGTCTTATTTTTAGCGGAATAGGTACTTTTCTAGGAACTCTTGCTCTAGATAATGCTAAAAATAGAATCAAAGAAGAATTAGATGAAGATATTTTAATTGGTTAAAATTTAGAATTTTTTTATGAAAGAGACTATAATATATTTTATTTATTGTAAAAATTTAGGAGGTTTGTATGTTAAAGAATAATAAATTATACACATTAGTAAACATATTTTTGACTGGAGCTACTTTTGTATCACCTTTTGTTGCATTGGCTGGATTAGGGACTAGTCTTTATTATGTATCTGAAAGAAATGAACTTGTAGAAAATTTACAACAAGAAGCTGAAGTTGTGAAAAATTTAGAAGCTTATAAACAACAAATATTAAATGATTACAAAAAAGGGCTTATTTCTGATAAAGAACTTAGTTTAAAAATGCAAGAATTAAATATGCCAGATGCTATAATTAATGTGGCTAAATTATCAAATTTAAGTCAAACTTCACAAGAAAATATAAAAGATGTAGAAAATTTAGAAAAAACAGCCATAGCAGTTTCTAGTGTTGCTGTGGGAATTAGTGTTTTAGGAATTGCTACTTTGTCTGCTAAAAAAAGTCAAAAATATGGTGATATTGTAGAGTTTGAAGAGGATGAGGAAGAAAATTTATTTATCGGATGAACACTTTGTAAAGAAGTGTTATAAAAATAATTAATATATTTAAGATTTTCAAAAAATATTTAGTATTCTAAATTTGAGAGGTAAAAATGAAACGTTACATGACTTTAAAACAAAGAAAATTCTATAAATTTATTGATTTTTGCACATTGTCCCTTATAATTGCTACTCCTGTTAGTTTGATAAGTAGTGCTCTTACTTACATTGCTGGTTCAGAAATTGAAAGTAATTTAGTTGAAAAATATCAACAAAATACTGATGTTTCAAAATATATTATTTCACAAGAAGAGGAAGTATTAAATAATTATAAAAGTGGTTTAATTTCAGAAAAAGAATATAATGAAAAGATTAAAGAAATTAGATCTTCAAATAATATTTTAACAGTTGCTGAAGAAGTATTAGGAGAAAGTGCAAAAAAAGAAAACGACAAACTTGATAAATTAGATATTGCAAGTGCTGGACTTTTGGGAGCTGGTCTATTATCAGGGGCTTCAGGAATTATTATGCTTACTGCATTTTCGAAAAGACCTAAGACTAGTGAAATTGACGAATATTATTATGAGTTAGTTCGTAATGGATATTCTGGTGATGATAGTGATGATTTATTAATAAATAACGATGACAACGATTTTAAATCATTTAATTGTTAAAAAAAATATTTTATAACTTTTGTTCAATGAGGTTGAAAATGAAAAGATTTTAAAAAATAATAAAAAATTATATTATTTAACTAATATTACATGTATTATTTCTGCTTTGGGTTTGTTGTTAGGTTTTGTTACAGGTTCTTTATTGTCTGTGTTTTCTTCGTTTAAACATGATAAGTTATTATCAAAATATGAAATGGATCCTATTATAATTGAAACTATAAATTCTCAAGAAAGTTAGATATTAGATAGTTATAAAAATTGAACTATATCAAAAGATGATTATAAAGAAAAAATTAACGAAATTAATTCATATGAAAATATAATAAATATTGCTACAAGTATATATGGAGAAGATGTATCGAAGGAATCAAAAAATATCAAAACAATGGAACACGTTGCAGCAGGCTCTTTTCTTTTCGCCACAGCATCTGGAATTGCAATAGTAACTTCATTAGCTTTAACACAAAAAAAGGATAAAGATTATGATGAAGATGATTTAATCTTTAGTTAAAAAATGATTTTAATATAATAAAACCACGGATATTGTCCGTGGTTTTATTAAAATTATTCAAGTCCTAAAATATAATCACTAGAAACATTAAAAATTTTTGTCATCTTTATAATTGATTGGACATCTGGTAAACTTTTTCCACATTCCCATAACGAGATAGTATCTTGACTAGTGTATAAAAGTTTAGCAAGTTCAGTTTGTGACATCTTTTTTTCTCTTCTTAACTCTTTTATAGTTTTACCTATATTCATGTTAACATTATACGAAAAAAATTCGTTTTTATGTTGACATACGAATAATTCTCGTATATACTTATAATAGGAGTAACAAATGAAAAAGAATAAATTTACAGAAAAGTATGTAGTCATCATTTTGATAATTTGTTTTTTATTTATCTTGCAAGGATGTGGAGAAAAATATTATGAAAAAACAAGTTTTATTAATATGTCAACTAAAGAAAAGATTATAAAAGTAATTGAGAAAGAAGGAAATAATTTAGATGAGTCATTGCTAAGTTTTACAACTTCTTTGAGTTTAGAATCAGCTTTTATGGAAATAACACTTTGTTATTTTACCGAAGAAGATAATTTTTTATTAACAATAAACAATAAATTTATAGATATGCCAGAATATGAATTTAATGTTGCTTTATTAATAGACGAAAAAACTAGATATTCAGCTTTTGGAGGTTGGGTTAATTATTATAGTTATGAGATTATTAAATGTATGGGAATGTTGAATAGAAGTAGTTTGTTAAACATTAATAATGTAACTTTTTCTTCATACAAAGGAGATGAAGAATATAAATCTTTAGCGTCTGAAATAATTCCATTGTTTTTTAAAATTGGTGTTATGCAAATAGATTTGGAATTTGAAAAATATAACATAAATTTCATTGAAACATATTTTTAAAATTAATAAGCTACATTATTCTAAAAGGTTTATAAGACATTCAAGTTAACAAAATTTATTTTTTAAGCTTTGTAATAATTTATTTGTTAATAAAATAATGTTGTTAGACTTTACTTAACAATATTATTTTTTTAAGAATTAATAGTGATTGAAGATTAGGTATTGACAATTCAGGCGTAATATTATAATATAATAATGCTATAATTTTGATTTAAATATCATAATTTTAATGATATTAAAAAAATAATTATTTGCCACTAAATAATTTATAAAAAATAATATAGGAGGATGGGGTATGGAAAAATTATTGATTAGCAAAATTAAAGAAGAAATTGTTTATTTATGGTATATGGCTAAAATTCATAAAGATACTATTAAAGCTGAATTAAGTTATTTTAAAAAAGATTCTCAAAATGAAAATTTGAAAGTATTAAGAGAAAATTTAAACAAAGTTAACAAACTAATTGATAATTTAAATATTATTTACAAAAAACTTAAATCAAAGAATCTTGATTTTAATATAGATGATTTTAATAAAATTGTGGAAAATTGCAAAGCCATTGAATTTGATATAAGAAAGAAGTTAGATAAAATTGATATAAATATATGTAATGAAGTTTTAGTTCAAGATAACTTTAGAAGAAAAATTTTTAAAAAGCCTACATTACATTTAATTTATGTCATTAAAGATAACATAACCGTAATAGATGAATCTAATATTAACCAATTTGCAAAAAATCACATAATAGAATATTTGGGAGATAAATTAAATACATTTTTAAACTTAGAAGTTAATTTATCAAGAAAAAATAATGAAAATTTGCAGGATATTATAAAATAAAAAGAATTGTTGTAACAATTCTTTTTATTTATTTTGATATTAAATGTTTATTTGTTAGAATATTAAAAAAAATATTAACAATATTTTTTAAAGGAGTATTTTTATGAAATTGATTAATAATTTAAAAAAAGTTTTTTCTAAAGATGGAACAGAAAATAAAGAGCATATATTAGATTTAATAAAGTCTACAAAAGTTCTTTACGAAAATTTACAAAACAATACTGATATTTCTATAAAAATGTTGGAAAAAGAAATTGGACTTGAAGACAAAGATTATGATTTAGTTGATGCTATAACATTGTTATGTCAAGAAATTGTTAAATGCGAAAAAGACTCTAAAGAATTTTATGATAAGTTAGAAGATTATGAAAAAAGTATTGAAGATGGTAATATTGTAGAAGAAAAAGAAATTCAAATAATATATGATAAATTTAAAGATTTGGAAAGAGTTTCAAAGTCTAAAATGGAAAATATAATTAAATCTTGCAAACTTAGTGAAACAGCTAGAAAAAAAAGAAAATTAGAAGAGCAAAAACAAACATCAAAAAAGCAAGAAGTTATAAATGAAGAAAAAGACGATAAAATTAAAAATAATACAAGGAAAGAAAATAAAAAATAAATTTATTTAACTACAAAATAATGAGGTATATTTATGGATTCAAAAGATGAGTTCTTGGAAATTTTTTATGATAAGATAGAAAGAGACGGCTCAGAAAGATTATTGGAGTGGTTAGAAAAGTCAGATTTTTTTATTGCTCCTGCTAGCAGTAGAAGACACTCGGCATATAGAGGTGGTTTATGCGACCACTCTATTAATGTTTATAAAAGATTAGTGAGAATTTTAAATTATGAATACGGTGAAAATTGGCATAAAGTTGTAAGTGAAGAAAGTGTTGCAGTTATGGCATTATTGCATGATGTTTGTAAAGTAGATACTTACAAAGAAGATTTTAAAAATGTAAAAGATGAAAATGGGCAGTGGATTAAGAAACCTTATTATAAAATTGAAGAAGGATTGCCTTATGGACATGGTGAAAAGTCTGTATATATTATTTCTGCGTTTATGAAGTTAACTAGAGAAGAAGCTTTGGCTATTAACTGGCATATGGGGGAATATGATCAAAGAGTAAAAAATGGCAATTACTCAATTAGCGAAGTGTATTATAAGTATCCAATTTGTTTTCTACTACATTTGGCTGATTTGACAGCAACTTATTTAGATGAAAAAGTAGAAGGTTGATTAATATAGCAATAGCAATTAAAGTATTCTTATAACAATTTATTATAATTATTTCTTAAATTAATTTTCTTAAATTAATTTTTAATAATAGTTAAATATTTATAAAAATGCATATTGACAACTATTGTAATGTATTGTATAATATAAATGTAAAGGAGGGTTGTTGAAATGTCAGACAATCAAGCTTTAGAATCACAAAACAATGTTTTAATTGAAGGTCAAGATACTTCAGATCAAGGTGGTAATAGCACAGAAACTAAAAAAGTTAGTAGGTGGACAAAATTAAAAACTGGAATTTTAAAACATCCTGTAAAATTTGCTATTGGTTTGGCATCTTTTATAGTATTAGGTATATCGGTTGTTGTTTCTGGATTAGGAATTGATAAAAATATTAAAATTAGCAATAATGTGGATAATGTCAATAACATAGCGTATTCATCAATAAGTTCTGTTGACACTAATTATGAAAATGTTGAGAATTGGTCTTCTTATATCGTTTCTAGTGAAGTTTCAAGTGAGGAAGAAAAAAATAATGCTCAAGACTTTTTAATTGATGCTCAAGAAGATTATGTAAATGCCCATGCAATTTATGGGGACTCCAAGACTTTAGAAGGTGTTCAAGCTACTGTCGACCTTTCAAATGGAACCATTTTATCAAACATAGCTAACTCACAAGATAAAAAATTTAGCAATGTTTATTCAGCTTATGCAAATTTTCAGTTAGCACAAAATCAATCTCAAACGTTAAGTGAGATAAGTGAAAACTTGGAAAATATTGCTAATCAAACAAAAGAGCTTTATGAACAAGTAAACGCAAAAGAAGAGGGAATAGAAGCTGGTAAAGATCAAGGTGTTAATGATGTTCAACAGTCTATGCAATCAACTGTTCAAGCAATAATAAATGGTAAAGGGGATTATTATAACCTTGCTAAATTTGAAAATGTAGTTAAATATATTGGTAAATATTTGGTAGACGGAGACTCTAATGGCAAAGCAGATTTATTAGAAGTTGTTGAAGATATTGAAAGCGATAAAAGTATTCCAGAATCAATAAGATTATCTGCAAGAAGTGAATGGGATAAAATAAATAATTCTTATCTTTTAGCTCAAACAGCATTTGAAGAAATGCAAGGTGTTTGGCAAGACTTTTTAGATAAAGCTAATTCAGGAGATAATGTAGGGGCTGTTGCTTTATATAATGATAATATTAATCCTTATGTTGCTGTTTTAAATCAATGCAAAAGTACAGCTGATAATGGTTATGAAAAAGTTAATAAAGAATATGCAAGTTTGATTCAACAAGATCAAGAAATAACAGGACAATTTAGTCAAGAAGATATAAATAGGTATAAAAATGCATTTACTCAAGTTGGCAGTTTTGGTGAAATAAGTGAAGTTTTATATAACTACAATAAAAGTACAGGGGAATTAAACATTATCTTAACAGGCACAAATTTATTTAATACATCAGAAAAAATTAGAACTATTTATACATTAACAACTAATAATAATTATAATAATTTAGATTCTAATTCTGTAATGAAAGCATTTCAAAATTGTAAAAATCCAAAAGTAGAAAATTTTCTTTATTCAAATAGTTATGAAAATTCTTCAGCAATAGTTTCAAATAATGGAATTAGTGAAAATATTACTGGCACTATGGATGTATGGTATGATATTTCATCTAAATATAATTCTACTACGAAAAAAACCACAATAACTGTAAATGCCCAAGTTATGCTGGATGATGGAACTATTGTTGAAAAAGGAGTATCTAGCATTAATGTTAATGGTAAACCAACTAAAAGCGAATTACAAGCGTATGGAGAACAATTAATTAACAAAACTGTTAGTTCAATGTCAAATGTTGAGTTAGGAGAGCAAATTATAAACGAAATAGAAAGAAATTAAAAAAATGGGTTTAGTCTATTATTTTTAAAATTAATATAAAAAGGAATTTTACTTTTTTGTAGAGTTCCTTTTCTTTTTTCTGCTAGTTTTAAAAGGTTTAACCTTCTCCAATTTTTTAATTTGAGAATATAGTTTAAATTATTAAATTGTTTAAAGATATCTTATATATAAAATTTTTTTAAAAAAATACTTTAATATGTTGACAAAGATATTAATTTATGCTATTCTTTAATAGCATAAATGGGGGATTAGCTCAGCTGGCTAGAGCGCTTGCCTTGCAAGCAAGAGGTCATCGGTTCGATTCCGATATTCTCCACCAGAAAATACGCTTTAAAAGCGTATTTTTTAATTACTTTTATTTTTTTTAAATATTTAAATTTTTTTTATTTAAATTTATAAATAATGTAAATTTAAAATATAATAATAAAAAAATCTTTTTTTATTTTAAATTAACTATTGAAAATAGTGTATATTTGTGGTATAATAAGAATAATCGGAGGGGTTATGTCTAAACATTTGATGAAAATTTTGTCTATATGTGCTATTGTAATATTAATACCTTTAATCATAATAGGTGCAGCGTTATGTGTTACCGAAGTAATACCTTGCACTTTAACTATCTATCAGGCTGGAAATGAAGGCGATTATCAATACACAGATTCTTCAAAGGCACCATTTGGTGAAATTTCTATATTTATAGATGGAGTTGAACAAGTAGATAAAGACGGAAATCTTTTAACTAAAATTACTGTAAAAAAACATACAGAAGTTAAAGTGGTTTTTGATGAAAGTTCTTCTAAAGGTTACGACTTTCAAGGTTGGTATAATGGAACTCCAAAAGAAATTAATGATAAATCAAAAGTAAAAGAAACAAATCCAAGTTATACTTTTTTCATAAGAGGTAATACAAGTTTAACAGCTATAAGGAATGTTAAAACTTATACAGTTCAATATAGTGGTTATTATAACGATGGAACTGCTATTGCTGATGATGATAGTATTATCAAAACTGCTTCATTACAATACAATGAACCTCTTCTAATATTATCTCCAAAACAAATGGAGGGTATGGATAATAGTGTATTATTTAAAGGCTGGTATGTAGAAGGTTCTTCTGGTGAAGTTGTAAGAGAAGCTTGCTGGGATACTTCTACTGTTGAAGGTCAAAACTATGTTTTAAATGCTGTTTGGAGCAATCAAATGACTGTTATTTATTACAACACAAATCGTGAAAGAATTGCTACAGATTATTTTACTTCATCTAATTATTCAAATAAACTTTTAAGTTGGAATGATGATTATAATAAATATTTAACTTTAGGTTATGAATTTAGTGGCTGGGTTGATGCCGAAGGTAAAGAATATGTTTTACCACAAGAATTTACTGAAGGAATCTATAGTATATATTTAAAAGAAACTCCTAAAAAATATAATATAACTGTTGAGAAAAGTGAGATAGATAAAACAGTTGCAACAATTTCTTTTAATGTAGTTGATAAATTTCAATCTGGATTACCATTTGAAAGAGATTATTATAATTTTGTTGGATTAATTTATGAAGGAAATTTATATAAATATACTGTTACTGAAGATGTTACAGATTACATTTACAATGAGACTTCATTAAGTGATATTATTTTACAAAAAGGCAATATTACCGTGCATGCTAAATGGGAAAGTAAATATCAAGAAGGAGATTGGGAAATCAGATTTAGAGGACCTAAAGTAAACGGAAAAGATACTATTATATACTATTTTGATGGAGATGAATACATTTCTTTAGAAGATTATTCTCTAGGTGGTTTAGATTATGATATTACTATTGATGATGCCGAAGGGTGTTATCAATGGGAAAATAAATTAATAGATGTTTATGACAGTATTAAAGGATTACAAATTGAAAATTGGGACAATTTGCAATTGTATTGCGATTTAGATCAAGATGGTATAATTAATCCTGAAACTGAAAAAGTATCTATTTATAGTTATTCAGTAGTTACTAATACTAATTTAATATCAGTTCCTCATGAAAGTATAGTTACAACATTGTATGATGGTTCTCTTGGTGAAGTTATGGCTTTCATAAATGAAAATCCTGAAATATTTGGATATGAAAATTTTGAAGATATAAATCAAATATTTATTACATTTAATTTTGTAGAAAAAAACTAAAAGAAATCTTTACTCAATAAAAAAATTGTTCTTATGAACAATTTTTTTATTATATAAAAATATATTTATAATTTTAATATATTTAATTTAGTATTTACTTATATTAAGTTAATATATTTATCTATTTTATATTTACGAAACTTATAAATAGAACAACACAATACTGCTATTTCAACTAGATCAAGAATTGCATTGGTAAATGTTTGGTTTAATATATTGTATATTACTATCATTACATTAGGTAAAATCATTAAATATCTAACTTTATTTATATTTTTGCAAAACATTGCTAAATTAAATATTTCATAACTTATAATTGCTAATATATCGAGATACGATTCGAAAAACAATATTCCTAAGGTTAAATATGAAATTGCAAATATAAAATAAAGGTATTTTGGATAATCATTATTTTTTTTCTCAATAAAATAAAGACAAGTTACTCTAATAATTGAAATAATTGTGTTTATTCCACCAACAATAACATTCAAACTTAAAAAAGAGGATGCGTAAAATATATTAGCAAGAATTTGATAAAATAAAAAATGTTTTTTATTGTTAGTATTATAAGAAATACAAACGAAAATTAATGCTATTAATCCCAAAATTTGTGCAAGCCAAAAATTAAAAGTCATTAAAAATATCTCCATAAACACTATATGAATAAATAAAAAAATAATTTCCATTAAAAATAAAAGACTAAACTTTTTAGATTTGTTAAAAATAAAAAAGATTTTGATTTTTTTTATAAAAATGTTAAAATTGTATTATGGAAATTAAAGATGCAATATATGTTACTAGTGTAACAAGCAAAAACAATATTTTAGAAAATCAATTTAGTGAAATTGCGTTTGTTGGAAGGAGTAATGTCGGAAAAAGTTCTCTTATCAATATGTTGTGTAATAGAAAAAGACTGGCTAAGACCTCCGCAACACCTGGAAAAACTAAAATGATAAATTATTTTCAAATAAATAATTCTTTTATTTTTGTTGATTTACCAGGATATGGATTTTCAAAAACTGGAAAACAATACCAAGAAGTTTGGTCTAGCTTAATTGGGGAATATTTGCTAAAATCAAAAACGTTAAAATCTGTATTTGTTCTTTTAGATATTAGGGTTATGCCTTCAGAAAAAGATAAATTAATGTTAGAGTTCTTGATTTATAATAATTTGCCTTTTAAAATAATTCTTACTAAAACTGACAAGTTAAGTTCGGCAAAACAAAACCAGCAAATTAATTTATTTTCAAAAGATTTAAAATTAAGAAAAGAAGCATTTTTTTTAATAAGTAATATTAATAGAAATGGTAGAAAAGAAATTTTAGATTATATAGAAGCTATAATATAAAAGGAAGTTTATGCAAATCAAGATTACAGATTATGGATATGATGGGGAAGGAATTGGCCGATATAATGGCAAGGTGTGTTTTGTTCCATTTACCATAAAAGATGAACTAGTTGAAATAAATATTTTAAAAGATAAAAAGCAATTTATTGAAGCAAGTATTAAAAATATAGTAAATAAAAGTCCGGAAAGACAAAATCCACCATGTCCTTATTTTTCAGTCTGTGGTGGTTGTGCATTTCAGCATATAAAGTATGAGAAAGAAATTAAAATTAAATCTGAACTTTTAAATAGACAATTATCTAAAGTAGGTGTAAATATACCAATTAAAATATATTCTTCTCCACAAGTTTATAATTACAGAAACAAATTAACCTTATTTGTTAAAAATAAAGATATAGGATTGAATATTAGGCAAACAAATATTGTTGTTAATATTGATGGTTGCTTACTAGCAGAAAAAAAGATTAATACCGCATTGTATAAAGTTAAAAATTTCATTTATGATAATCATATATGGGAGAATATAGAAAAAATTGTTTTTAGACAGGAAGATGATAATTGCTTAATTAATTTTGTAATAAAAAACAAAGTATTAATTAATTATAAAAATTTAATATTAGCTCTTGGTGAAAGTTTTGGAATATATGAAACATTTAAGCAAAAAACAAATTATATTGTAGGTAAAGAATTCCTTATAAAAAATAATAAATATGGAGAGTTTAAATACAATATTAATAGTTTTCACCAAATAAATGAAAAAATTGAAAAAGAATTGTATGATAAAGTTTTAGAAAATGTTTTAACTAATAAAGTAGTAAATTGTTATAGCGGAGGTGGACTTTTAAGTGCTATTTTAGCTACAAAATGTCAATTTGTCGAAGCTATTGAGCTTGGTGATGCTGAACATTTAGAAGCTGAAAAAATGAAAAAAGAAAAAGATATTAAAAATTTATTAAATTATCACGGAGATTGTGCTAATATTTTAAAAAAGATATCTCTTAAAAATAAAACTGTTATTGTTGATCCTCCTCGTTCAGGCATGAGTGTGGATGTATCTAAAATACTAAATTCAAGTGATTCAGAAAAAATTATTTATATTTCTTGTAATAGTGCTACTTTAGTTAGAGATATAAAATTTTTAAATAATTATAGCGCTAAAGAAGTATTTTTATTTGATATGTTTCCAAGAACAGGGGAATATGAAACAATGATAATTTTGAAAAAAAATAAAAATTAAGAAAAAGTTTTTTATAATGCTAAATTTTTGTTATACTATCTTTAGATGGAGGAAGTTATGGATAGATTATATAAAAGACCTGAATTTGTGGATTATGATGAAGCTTATTCCACATTTGCTAAAGTTAGAAAAGATATTAATAATGCAATTACGCAAGAAAATAAAGAAGAAATTGCTAAAAATTTAAAAGATTTAAAACTCGGTGCTTGCCAGGGAAATCCTATTTACATGGACTTATTGGCTTATTATTACAAAAATGGCACTTGGGATTTAATTCCAGAAGATTATGATAAATATATGCAATGGGAAATTTTATCTTGTGCAAGAGGAAATACTTACGCCATAGAAAAATTTCAGTTTTTATTAAATAATGCTTTTGAAGTAATTATGAGTAATGAAAATTATAAAACTATTGAATATAAAAATGATATTGATGAAAATAATATTTTATATGTTCTTGGTAAAAATATATGTAAAATACTTGCAAAAGAATTAGAATTGTTCCCTATTGATATAATAGCTAAAAAAGATGTACTAAATAAATATACTCAAGATAAATTTATTTTTTATAGAAAAAAAATAGATGAAATTGTGCCAAAAGTTATTGAATTTATGTTGTCTTAATAAAAAATTCTATTTCTTTGTAAATTATATTTATTTGTATTAAAAAATTTTTAAATACTTTAAATTATAAAATTTGTAATTTAGGAAGACTTTTGTTTTATAAATAATTTTATTTTAATAATATTTATTTAAAAATTTCTCCCAGTAAGTTTAATCTGTCATTAACTATGTTGATAATTTCATTTTCGAAATTAGATTGAGAGCTTATCTTAATTAGTTGTTTTAATAATATTGCTTCATTACTTATAAAATTTAAAAAATTTATTGTTTTGTCTCTATTCATGGCTAATGTATTTATAGGTTGATCATAATCAAAAATTATTCTCATTTTTTTGATTTGTCTCTCGTTAAGAGAATAAAATTGAGATGTATTTAAAAAACCACCCATATAGAAAAGATTTGTTTTTATTTTGGCTAGTTGGCTAAAAATATTATCTATTAATTCTTCGTTTTTACGATTGTCAATTTTAACAAACATAAATCCTTTTTCTTTTAAAGCATCCGAATATGCTTTCGCCATTGCTTCATATTCTTCAATGCTTAAAATTTTATCGTCATTATAATTCATTTTAGCCCCCAAGTTTTATTTATTCTAATTTTAGTTAAATTGTTACTTATTGACATTTACTTATAGTGTTTATAAACAATTCTATTAAATAAATAAAAATACTGAATTATAAGTTCAGTATTTTTTTATTTATTTTTTTAATTAGTCTATAAATTGTAAAATATCTTTTAAGGTGTTTGTTCTAATATTTGCATTCCAATATTTTTTATCATTTTCATCAGTATCATCTCCATTTAAACATATTGTTTTTACGCCAGTCTTAGACACACATTCATCATTTGCTCCATTACCAAAAAATATTATATCATTTGGAGATAAATTATTTTCATTTATCAGACTTTGCACAAATAGATTTTTCTCTTCATTTATAAAATTAGGGCTTGTTCCTCCTACAACTAATCCATTTTCATCAATATTGAATTGATACGCTTCGATTGAAGAAATATATTTTTTTAGGTAGTCTAAAGTATGAATGATAATGTTTTTGATTCCACTAGAAAGAATATAAATTGATACACCATTGTTAAATAAAAATTTAAAAGTATTTTCAATTTCATTAATTAAGTTTAATTTTTTTGAAACATTGACAAAAACACTTTCGGATATTTTTCTTTTTGATAAGTGCCTAACAATCATTTCAAACCACTGTGTGTGATTTATCTTACCACTTTCAAATAAACTAAAGAAATAACTATCAGTTTCTAAATCATCAATCTCTGTCCACATTTTTAACCATGTACTAGAACCCTTTTCTACTAAAGTAAGAGTTCCATCAAAATCAAATATTACTATTTTAGTTTTCATACAATCTCCTATTTTTTATAACATTTCATCTATATAAATAAAATTTACTCCTTTTGATGCTAAGAAATTTACTGTATTTATGCTGTGCACTGTATGTACAGCTATATTTTTGTTAAATTTATAATTAGTTTGATACATAACCCACCAATCATCAGTGTGTAAAACAATAGTTTCTACATCTTCTTTATCACCAAAATATTTATTTATTTGTTGATAAGAGTATATAGATTTATAATTAGTGTACCAAAAATGTTCAAAAGCAAAAACTTTGTCGTTTTTAATCATGTTGTAATTTTCGTAACTATATACCTGGATAATAAATCTGGAAAATATATCAAAATTTTTTTCTTGGGAAATTAATACCATGTCTTTTAATAATGCTATAGAATCTTTTTCTTTTGTGTCAAATATAATTTTAATGTTAGGATAATACAAAAGTCTTTCTATTAACCAATCAAATGTAATACCATGATAACTATTATCTAATAAAGTATTCTTAAATTCTTCATAAGTTGGTCTATTGTTAAAATTATAGCCTTCTAAATGTTCGTAAAGGTGAGAAGCCACAATTTTTTTATCTTTTGTGTAAAGAAAGTCAATTTCAATATAATTAAAATTCGAGCTAGCAAATTTTTCAAAACCCTCTTGTGAATTTAAATAAGCTTTGTTATCAATTCCACCTCCGGCATGAATAACATAATCAAATGTATTTGGTAAAGTTACTGTTTTACACAAAGCAATAGTAATTGGACTGATAATAGAAACTAAAATAAGAGATAATGATATAGCAAGAAATTTTTTAAACTTTATTTTTAAGCATAATAAAACAATTATTAATATTATTAATGCAATTTGAATAGCAAATAAAGAATAAAAAGCAATAAAATTAACAAAATATTTTATTATTTCTAAACATATAATAGCTAGAATTGCAATTAAACTAAAATAAAATTTTTTCATAATATAATTATAACACAAATTTAAATTTATAAAAATTAAATAATAATAAAATAAAAATAAAAAAAT
>CASEOW010000009.1 GCA_949289785.1 uncultured Bacillota bacterium
AACAATAGGAAGTGTAGTAGGAGTAGGTGGACAAATAAATAATTGTTTAGCAATAAATGTTAATACAAGTGCAGTGGGAAATTCAGCTACAATTCAAAATTGTATATATCAATTAAGTAGTGGTACTAAAGGGGAAATAAATTTTAGTGATTATTCTGGTTGGGGATATAACGAAAATTTATTTTATCCAATACCTACAGCTATTACTTGGTATACTTATAACCTATTAACAAGTCTTACTTTAGAAGAATGGTTAAATAAATAGTATTAAAAGAATTTAAAGATACCATAAATTGAAAATCAAAAAATAAATTTTAATTAGAATAAAAAAAATCAGTTAATTAACTGATTTTTTTAGTTATTGTTAATTTTTTTCATTTCATCAAATACTTTTAATATTAATTCTAACATTAAATCATAATTGTTTCCATAATATTCATCATCTTGTATATTTCTTTTCCAATCTTCTTCATTTACAACATCAGAAAAATATAAAATTTGAGCAAATCTCAATCCTTTTTTCTTTGCTACTGCACACCAACTTGCACATTCCATTTCTACACAAACTGCACCTTGTTCTTTTCTCTTTTTTATAAGTTCGTTTGTTTCTCTATAGAACGCATCTGTTGTCCAAGTTGTGCCTTTTATGCAAGGACAATTTAAATCTTTTAAAGAAGTGTAAACTAATTCAGTTAATGGCAAATCTGGAGTAACATAAGTATCTGCAGGTAAATATTTATAACTTGTTCCTTCATCTCTAATAGCTCTGTCAACTACAACAAATTTATCATTTACGCTTTGTTCAATACAACCAGCTGAGCCTATTGCGATAAAATTTTTTATTCCAAAAACTGTTAATTCTTCCATAAGTCCTGCTGCCGCTGGTCCACCTAAACCTGCTACTGCAATAAGTATATCATCTTTTAAATAAACATTAGCTAAAAAAGATGCTAAATGTATTTGAAAAACCATTTCAAGATTTGAAAGAATTTGATTTTTTTCTGGACAGTTCATAAATATAATTAATGCAGTTTGAATATTTAAAGATTTTATTTTTTCAACATTCGAAAACTCTTTTGGACAAGCCTGAGCAAATTTTTCAGGTGTTAAAAATATTTCATCATCATAATATTCTTGTATTGGTAACATATTAATCTCCTATTTCAAAATATTATATTAAAAATTTTATTATGTCAAATTTATTTTTATTTTTTGTTGACAATAAAATCTTATAATATTATAATTGTTTTGAATTAAAAATTCAATAGTTTATATCAAAATGGTGGAATAGTCAAAGTAGTAATAAAATGATTTTTCAGAGATAGGGTGGCTGGTGAAAACCTAAAAAATATTTTATTATGAATTACACCTATTTCAAGTTTTGCGGATATGTCTACGAACAGACTATAATAAGGAGCATTTATATAAAACATATTTTTAATTTTTAAACTGTTTTGATTATAAATGTTTAAATTTAGGTGGTACCACGAAATGCACGCTTCGTCCTAATAGGATAGGCGTGTATTTTTTTGTAAAGGAGAGAAAAATGAAAGCAGTTGATAAAAATTTATTTAATATTTTGAAAGAAAGAGGTCTATTATATCAATGCACTGACGAAAGTGCTTTAAAAGAATTACTAGAAAGTGGCAAGCCTATAGCTCTTTATGAAGGAACTGATCCTACAGCTGATAGTTTGCATATTGGACATTGTGTTCCATATTCTATATTAAGAAGATTTCAAAAAGCTGGACATAAAGTATATCTTTTAATGGGAGGTGCAACAGCTTGCATAGGAGATCCTAGTGGAAAAAATCAAATAAGAAAAATTATGTCTAAAGAGCAAATTCAAAAAAATGTAGATTCTATTAAAAAAAGTTTATCTATATTCTTAGATTTTGAAGGAGATAATAAAGCAGAAATTGTTAACAATTATGACTGGTTTAAAGATATAAGCTATATTGATTTTATGCGTGAAATTGGTTCTAAATTTAACATTAATGAAATGCTATCTAGTGAAATATATGATAATCGTTTACAAGAAGGTGGATTAACATTATTTGAACTTGGTTATATGCCAATGCAAGCATATGACTTTATTCATCTCAACAAAGAATATAATTGTTTACTTGAATGGGGCGGAGCTGACCAATGGGCTAATATTGCTGCAGGTGTAAAGCTTGCCAGAAAACTTAGTTTTGATGATGGTATTGAAAGAAATCTAATAGGCGCAACAAATCCTTTACTTTTAACTCCAGAAGGTAAAAAAATGGGGAAAACTGAAAAAGGCGCAATTTGGATTGATAAAAATAAAATTTCAGCTTACGACTTCTACCAAGGTATATATCAGACCCCTGATGAGTGTGTAGAAATGATGTTTGCTTTATTTACAGATTTACCAATGGAACAAATTAAAAATTATATTAAAGAAGATATTGTGAATGCAAAAAAAGTATTATGCTATGAAATAACTAAATTTGTTCGTGGTGAGGAAGATGCAATTAAAGCTAAACAAATGAGTGAGAATTTATTTGCAGAGGGGGGTAATGATGCTCCTACTTTTGAATATTCAAAAGAATTAATAAATCAAGGAGTTAATATTTGTCAATTCCTTTTTGATATAAATATAGCACCTTCTAAAAGTGAGGCCAGAAGATTAATTCAAGGTGGAGCAATTTCTTTAAAAGGTGAAAAAATAAATGATTTTAATATCAATGTTGATATGAGTTATTTTAAAAACGACAATTTACTTATCAAAAAAGGCAAAAAAACTTTCTTAAAGGTTGTTTTGAAATGAATTTAATAAATACAAATTATATAATTGAAAAAAAATCTAAATTTTATGGTTTTTTATATTCTTGTAAAAATGAAGATGAAATAAAAAATGAATTATTAAAGTTAAAAAAAGAACATAAAAAGGCTACTCATATTTGTTATGCTTATAGAATATCTAATCCATTTTTAGAAAAAGCAGTTGATGATGGAGAACCAAGCGGGACTGCTGGTAGACCAATTTTATCAGTTTTACAGAAAAGAGAACAAAAAAATGTTTGTGTTTTTGTTGTTAGATATTTTGGTGGTGTAAAACTTGGAGCTGGTGGACTTATTAGAATTTATGCAAAAGTTACAGCTGATTTATTTAATAAAAATTAAGTTAATATAATTTTATTTATTAACGAATAAAAAATATTATAATATAGGAGTTTTAATTTGGTTGTTACAGAAATAAAAAAAGTTGGAAAAGGTCAAAGGTATTATCTTTTTGTAGATGATGAATATTTTGCTTGCATTGAAGCAGAAATTCTTGCTAAAACTCAAATTAAAACTGGACAAGAAGTTAATAATGAAGAACTTGAAAAATTAAAGATTGACAATGGAGATTATGCTTGTTTTAACAGAAGTTTATCTATATTAGCAAAAAGTATGAAGAGCGAAAAAATGTTAAGAAATTATTTAATAGAAAAAAGTTATCCTTTAGAATGCATAGATAGAGCAATAGTAAAGTTAAAAGATTATGGCTATATTGATGATGAAAGTTTTTGTGAAAATTATATTATGTTTTATAATCAATCTAAAAGTAAAAGAAAACTTAAGTTTGAATTAAAAAACAAAGGAATAAATGATGAAATTATAAACTCTAAACTAGAAAATCTTAATGAAGAAGAAGAATTAGAAAAATGTCGAAAAATTGCAAAAAAATATTTAACAAATAAGCCTAAAGATTTAAAAACTAAACAAAAATTTTTCAATCATATGGTTAGTAAAGGATATGATTATAGTGATATTTTAAAAACTTGGGAGGAAAATTTTAATGATAGGGATTGATTGTATAGATATCGAAAGAGTTGATAATTCTGATGAATTTTTAAACAGAATTGCAAGCAATGAAGAAATTAATTATGTGAAAAAATCATTTTGTGATAGCTTGAGAGTTCAGAGAACGGGTGCTTTATTTTGTGTTAAAGAAGCAGTAATGAAAGCTTTGGAATTAGGAAAGGGAAGTGGAGTGGTTTTTAAAGATATTGAGTTATGTCATTATGAAAGTGGGAAACCATATGTCAAATTATATGGAAAAGCTTTGGATAAATTTAATTCAGATTTCAAAGATAAAAAAATTGAAATATCTCTTTCTCATACTCCTATTATAGCTATGGCTATAGCGATTATTATTTAATTCATAGATTAAATTTGTTGTTTTTACAACAAAAAATATACATATTAAAAAAATAGCATGCATAAAGCATGCTTTTTTATTTAAACTAAAATAAATTATAAGATTATGATTTTTAAGGATAACTTTTTTAAATCTATGTTTAAAATTTAATTTAGTAGGGGATAATCAATATGAATTTTAAAAAATATCAAAATGAAATGCAAAAATATGCTAAAAATGTCGCAAGAAATTATGATGATTATATTTCTTCAGTTTTGCATGCAAATTTTGAGAAGAATGAACATATTATGCTAGTAGGAGAAGAAAAAATTTTTACTGAAGTTTATGATTTAGTAAATGAAGAATTATCTCCACTTGAAAAAGTCGATTTAATAGATTATCAAAAATTAGGAGAAAATGGAAGAACAGATAAGAAGAGGTGAAGTTTATTATGCTGATTTAAGCCCTGTTATTGGTAGTGAACAGGGTGGTGTTCGACCTGTCCTAATTATACAAAATGATGTCGGTAATAAATATTCTCCAACAGTCATTGCTTGCGCTATTACAAGTCAGCTTGGAAAAGCGAAACTTCCTACTCATATTGAGCTTCCTGCTGAAAGATATAACTTACCTAAAAATTCTGTAGCATTATTAGAACAGATAAGAACACTAGATAAGAGAAGACTTAAAGATAAAGTTACAACACTTTCTCCAGACAAAATGCGCGAAGTAAATAAAGCTCTTTTAATTTCATTAGGTTTTTAATTCTTACATAGTTAAGATTATAAAATTTTATAAGCTTGTTTAAAACAAGTTTTTTTAATATTGAGAAAATCTTTGAGAAAATAAATAATATTAATTGACTTAGGTAAAAAAATATTGTAAAATATCATTGCAAGTTTTAAAGGGGTGTAGTTCATCGGTAGAATAAGAGTCTCCAAAACTCCTGAGGAGGGTTCGATTCCTTCCACCCCTGCCATAAAAATTTTTATTGTCCATTATATACATAATGGATTTTTTTATAAGAAAAAATTATTTTATTTTTAAATATCAATTTTTTATCTTTTACTCATTTTATTAAAAAAGTTTTATAATTTTTAAAATAGTGATATAATACGATAGGTGAGTTATGAAAATAGAAAAAGTTATTAGTGATTATTTAGATGCAAATGTTTTTTTGATTGGAGATGAAAAACAATGTATAATCGTTGACGCTGGTGTTAATTTAGAATCTATTAAACCTGTTGTTGCAAATAGAAAGGTGTTAGCAATTCTCTTAACTCATGGTCATTTCGACCATTCTAGATATTGCAATGATTATGCAAATTTCTTTAGTTGCAAAATTTATGCCAGCAGTGAAATAATTAATACAATGCAAGATAAAGAAGCCATTTATTCTGACAAAGGACAAATTATAAATGATTTTCAAAATTTTATTTTTTTAGAAAATGATGAAGATTTTAAACTTGATAATTATTATGTTCAAAGTTATTATTGTCCTGGTCATAGTATATGTTGCAGATGTTACCTTATTAATGGTATTTTATTTGCTGGTGATGTTTTGTTTGATAGAAGTGTAGGAAGAACAGATTTAAAATTTTCAAATAAAAAAGATATGGTGTCTACGCTCGAAAAATTAGACAAATTAGCTTTTGATAAAGTTTTTTCTGGTCATGGCAATTCTTCAACTTTTGCAGAACAAAAGAAAAATATATTAGTTTATAAAAAATTTCTTTCAAGATAAACAAAAAAATATTGCATCTGCAATATTTTTTTTGTAACTAACTATATTTTATAATGTTTTTTAAATTATTCTATTTGTTAATTACTTTTTTTTCAATCTTAAATCTTCGCCTTTTATACAAACACAAATAGATGTAAGTTTATCTATAATTCTACTTGAAATTCGTTCATCGTAATAATCTTTAAGTTCAGATAAATCTAAGTTTGTAGTAATTATTGTTGGTTTATGATTCATTTTTCTTTCATTTATAATTTGATATAAATATGAAATTGAAATGTTTGGCACTCGCAATTCAGTTCCGAGGTCATCTATAAAAAGTATATCACAGTTAAGATATTTATCTAAAATTTCATTTTTTTGTTCTAAATCTCTTGTAGTATGACTTTTAATAAAATCTTGGTGCATAGCAAATGAAGTCGTGAGTGATACAAGATAATTTTGATTTATAAGTTCGTTTGCCATACATTTAATTAAATGTGTTTTTCCAACACCTGTTTCGCCACTTATATAAACTATATTTTTTTCAAAATTTGAATGACACCATTTTTGCATTTTTTCATAAAGCAGTTTCATTAGATCTTTATTTGCAAATATATCAAATTTAACATTTTTAAAATCTTCAAGTTTATCAAAACCACTTTGTGCTATTAAAATTTTATTTATTTCTTTTTTTAAGCAAACACAATATTCTCCATTAACTATTCCATTATCTTGACAAATAGGGCATGTATAATTAGGAGTTATAAAATTTATTTTTAAATCATTAAGTTTGGCTTGAACTAGATTATACAATTCTTTTTGCTTTGGAGAATCGGTTAAACCATTTTTTGAATCTTCAATCATTTGAGAAATATAGTTTTGATACAAAGCTTTAAAATCTTTATTATTTAAAGCAGTTGTTTTATTATTGTTAGCTTTAATAATATTATCAGTTTTACGCTGATTTATTATACTTTTAGCTTTTTCTAATATAGAAGATTTCATATCGCTCCTTTTTTACACATCAATTTCTTCAATGGATTGAAATAATGCATTAAGTTCATTTTTAGAATAACTTCTTCCTGTAAAATTACTTTTTAACTGAGTAGATTTGTCTTCGATGAAGTTTGTTTTTGTAAATTCTTTTGCTTCTTGTAATGTTTTAATACCTTTTTCATGCCAATCAGCTAGAACCTTTGATAAATATTTTAATGGGCTTTGTTTTCCTTTCGCGAGTGTTAAGGCATAATCAATTATTTCATCATTATAGCCCCAATTTTCTTTCCAATTTTTATATAAATTTCTATCAAAATTATTAACATTTCTATTTAAAGAAAGGGTAGACAATATATTTTTAATTTTGTCATCGTCATATAAAATTTGGTCAATATATTGATTAAAGGCATTTGTAGTAAGTATTCCTAGTTTAAAGAATTTTAATAAAGTTTTATCCATTCCTTCAAGTGTTCTAATTGAAGTTTTAAAGCAGTATTCAGCAACGCTTAATAGAAAACTATTATCAAATCCCATATTAATCCATTTAAGTATATAATTTTCTACAACTGTTTCAAGATTTTCATAATATACTCCTATGGTTTTGTTGATTTCCTTTGCTAGATCAAATAATTTTTGTTTTTCATTTTCAAATTCTTTAATTTCACTTACTGAACATAATTTCATTTCAAAATATTTTGTTAATAAAGCATCTACTCTTTCAAATGAAAATTTTGATTTTTTCTTCAATTTTTTACAAATATATAAAACAACATCAAGTTGAAATCCTAAATCATTTTGCCATTTGTCAAGAAAAGCTCTTTCTTCTATGGTTGGTAATCTCTTTATTGATAGAGCCTTAAATATCTCGGACATATCTTCATTTTTTTCTTCCATAGTTTTCAATTTTTCTTCAACTTGAAGAGTTGATGTTATACCTTCTGATGCCCAATTTTTTGCTACTGTTAATATATAATTATATCCTACTGCACTTTTTTTGCTTTCAACACAGTATTTCATTATCATTAATAAAGCTTCTTGTTCTACATGATATCTTTCTAGAAAGTCATAATATTCTTGATATTCATGTTTTGATATTGAGCGTTTGCCTTTGAATATTTCATTAGCTTGAGAATTAAAAGTTGTATATTTATCGGGTTTATATAATTTGTTTGAAGTTAATACATTTTTTAAAGGTATGTAAACTATTTGAATAGGATTAGTTGATAAGATTTGGACAAGTCCTTGTTCCTGCCAATATTCAAAAGCTCCTACGACATCTTCTTGTGACATATTTAATGTTTTAGCAAAATTTTCTAAGCTATTATCAAAAGAATCTGACTGGCAAAGATAAAGACCATAGATATAAACCATAGAAAATTGTGGAGAAGAAAAAGGAAGATAATCATTTATAAAAATATTATCTATTTCAGTTTTTGAATTTGCTATAAATTCTGTTGAATATTTACAAAAAGCCATTATAATTTCTCCTTTGTCATTGTAACACAAATATAATATCTCTTGCAAGTATTATTTAGATTGAAAAAATTATTTTTTATAAGAATTAAATTGCTTTCGCATTTTTATCTTTTCAAAGCAATATATTATAGCATGAAAAAGAAAATTTTTATATCTTTTTGTTTTATAATACCTTGCTTTGCTTTTGTAATATTATTGGTTGGTTGCAATAGCAATGAACAACTTGAAAATAGAACAAATTACAGAATTGTTTGTGCTTATGATAATAACTTGCATACTCTTACAGGGGGTGAAGTTGTTACTTTTTATAATTTTTATGATAATATGTTTCAAAAACTTTATTTTCATTTGTATCCAAATGCTTTTAGAAGTGATGCTAAAAATAAAGTTGTTAGTGCGGCAAACTTTGATAAAGCTTATCCTAATGGAGAAAGTAGTGGAGATATTTTAATTAAAAATGTTAAGGTGAATGATATAAGCACAGAATTTTCAATAACTGGAGAAGATGAAAATATTTTGCAAGTTGATTTGCAACAAGATTTATATCCGGAACAATTAGTAAATATTGAAATTGAATTTGTAGTAACTCTCGCAAACATTAATCATAGATTAGGATATGGAAATAACACTATAAATATTGGTAATTTTTATCCAATTTTAGCAGTCTATGATGAAGGAGTTGGATTTATGACTAGTCCTTATCATTCAAATGGAGATCCTTTTTATAGTGAGTGTTCTGATTATGAAGTTGAAATAGTTTATGATAAAAATCTTTCTTTAGCATCAAGTGGAAATGCAGTAATAACAGAAAAAAACGGAATGAACAAAGCGAAAATAAAAGGTGAAAAAATAAGAGATTTTTGTTTTGTATTAAGTAATAAATTTGAAATGGTAAGTGGAAACTGTGGTGATATTACAATTAATTATTGGGGATATAAAGGAGATAGTAATTTAGATAGTTCATTAAAAACTTCTATTGAAGCAGTTGCTACATTCAATGAGTTGTTTGGTGATTATCCATATTCAACTTTAAATATAGTAAAATCTAATTTTGTCCATGGGGGAATGGAATATCCTAATTTAGTTTTTATAAGTGATGAAGTATCTTCACAAGATTTAGCATATGTAATAGTTCATGAAATAGCTCATCAATGGTGGTATGGTGTAGTTGGAAATAACGAATATGATTATGCTTGGATAGATGAAGGGTTGACAGAATATAGCACATTTTTATTTTTTGAAAATCATAGTGAATATGGATTTAATTATTCAAATATGATTTCTAATGCTCTAGAAAGTTATAAATTATTTGAAAAAATTTATATTAAAATTACAGGTTCTGTTGACTCTAGAATTGACAGACCTTTAGATGAATTTGAAACAGAACCAGAATATGTGCAATGTGTTTATAACAAAACGGTGCTGATGTTTGATAGTATAAGAAATAGTGTTGGAAAGAAAAAGTTTCTAAAGGCGATGAAAGACCTTTATAATGATTACGCTTTTCAAAATATAACTCCTGCTATGCTTATAAATTCTTTTTCAAATTCAACAGGTTCTAATCTTGAAGGTTTTTTCAATAGTTGGTTAGAAGGCAAGGTTGTAATAAAATAATTATTTAATAAATTTTTAATTAAAATAAAAAATAAATATTAAATAAATATAAATAAATAAAAATAGGATAAAAAATATAAATAAATTAAAAAAAATATAAA
>CASEOW010000010.1 GCA_949289785.1 uncultured Bacillota bacterium
AATTTTTAATATTTTTTACATTATTTTTAATATTTTTTTATTTTTTTAATTAATTTAAAATATATTTATATTTTTAATTTATTTTTAAAATTAAACAATAAATTAATTAAATTTAATTTTTTTATTTATATAATCACATAAATCATTAATATTAATTCTAATTTGTTCCATTGAATCTCTATCTCTAATTGTAACTGTTTCATTATCAAGAGTTTCAAAATCTATAGTTACGCAATATGGAGTTCCAATCTCATCTTGTCTACGGTATCTCTTTCCTATTGAGCCTGCTTCGTCATAATCGCACATAAACTCTTTGCTTAATATTGAATATACTTCTTTAGCTTTCTCAGAAAGAATTTTTTGTAATGGAAGAACAGCAACTTTAAATGGAGCAATTGCAGGGGATAAGTGCATAACAATTCTAGTTTCTCCATTTTCTAATGTTTCTTCATCATAAGCTTGACAAAGAACTGCTAAAGTTAATCTGTCTGCACCAATAGAATATTCTACAACATTTGGAGTGAATTTTTCATTAGTGAAAGGGTCTAAGTAATCCATATTTTTTCCACTAAATTCACTATGTCTTGATAAATCCCAATTTCCTCTATTGTGTATACCATTTAATTCTTGCCAACCAATAGGAAAGTTAAATTGAATATCACAAGCAGCTTTTGCGTAGTGAGCAAGTTTGTCATGGTCGTGAAATCTTAAATTTTCTGCTTTTAATCCAAGGTCTTCTACAAATTTTAATGCTTTTTCTTTGTATGAATTATAAATATCTATTGAATTATCTTGCTTGCAAAACATTTGAAGTTCCATTTGTTCAAATTCTACTGTTCTAAAAAGGAAATTTCCTGGGGTAATTTCGTTTCTAAAAGATTTTCCTATTTGAGCTATTGCAAAAGGCACTTTTGCACGCATAGTTCTTTGAACATTTAAAAAGTTTACATATTCTCCTTGGCATGTTTCAGGTCTTAAATATACTATATCTTTATCATCACCAACCATATTTCTTGATGTTGTGAACATTGGATTGAATTTTCTTATTTGTGTCCAATCTCTTTTTCCACAAATAGGACATTTTATGTCATGTTCTTCAATATATTTTTCCATTTCTTCATTAGTCATTCCTTCTGCACTTACAGTTCCTTTGGAAAAATTTTCTATGATTGTATCTGCACGATGTCTAGTTTTACAATTTTTACAATCCATTTTAGGATCTCCAAAGTTTTGTACGTGTCCACTAGCTTCCCATACTTTAGGGTTCATTAATATAGCGGCATCTACTCCATAACAATTTGGATCTTCTTGAACAAATCTTTTCCACCATGCTCTTTTTATATTATTTTTTAATTCAACACCAACTGGTCCAAAATCCCAAGTATTAGCAAATCCTCCATAAATTTCACTTCCTTGGAAAACAAAACCTCTATTTTTACATAGATTTACAATAGTATCCATTGTTAATTTTTTCATATCTTTTCTCCTTTATAACAATTTTATAAATATATATTAACAAAAGCATAAAAAGATTAATGATTAAACATAAAAAACCCCTATGCTTTTATTTGCATAGGGGCGAGATAATATTCGCTGTTCCACCCTAATTCGCATTTTCATGCCTTCATTTATTGTCTTTACGCCGACATCGCGTTAAGTTCAGGAGTTGCCAATTCCATCATCACTTCAGACTGATTATAGATTAATAATGATAAAAAGTCAACATTTTTCAAGTAATATTTAATATTGTTTATTGACAAATTGATTTTGTTATATTATAATGAAGTTAAGAAAAGGAGAAAAAATATGGTAAAAACAAGATATAGAGAAGAAAAATTTGAAAATGAAGGATATGCTAAGAAAAATAAATGTTATGGATTAGCTGATGTAGAAGGTAAAAATAAAATAGCTAGAAAAGAAGCTAAAGCTTATAAACTCAGAAAACAAAAACAACATGAAGATTCTCAAGCAGAAATGGAATAAAGATTAATAAAAAAGGTCAAATATTTAAATTTGACCTTTTTTTATTTAAAATATTTAGTTATTTTTAATAAATCTATTTATTTTGATATTTTTCAATGTATTCTTCATATGTCCCTGTAAAATCAATATAATGATTTTCATCAATTATATCAATTATTCTATTTGCAACTGTTTCTATTATTTCTTGGTCATGAGATGCAAATATAATATTTCCTTTAAAGTTTTGCATTCCTTTGTTAAGTGCTGTAATGCTTTCAAGGTCAAGGTGATTTGTTGGTTCATCAAGAATTATTAAATTTCCACCTTCAAGCATCATTTTTGCAAGCATACAACGAACTCTTTCTCCACCAGATAATACATTTGCAGGTTTTAAATTTTCTTCGCCTGTAAACAACATTCTTCCAAGCCAACTTCTAATATAAGTTTCGTTTTGGTCTTTTGAATATTGTCTAAGCCAGTCAACTATAGATAGGGTATTACCTTCAAAGTATGAGTTATTATTTTGTGGCAATGATGTTATTTTTATTGTTTTTCCTACAAAAACATTTCCGCAGTCTGGTTTTTCTATTCCTTGAATTATATTAAATAGTGTAGTTAATATTTGGCTGTTTTTTGCAAAAAAAGCAACTTTTTGTCCTTTTTCTATGTTGAAGGTTAAATGACTAAACATTCCTTTTTTGCTAATTCCTTCAAGTTTTAATACTTCTTTACCTATTTCTTGAGTGTATTCAAAATTAATATATGGGTATTTTCTTGAAGATGGTTTAATGTCTTCAATAGTTAATCTTTCAAGTTCTTTTTTTCTGCTTGTTGCTTGTTTTGATTTTGAAGCATTAGCAGAGAATCTTGCAATAAATTCTTTTAGTTCTTTGGCGCGTTGTTCAGCTTTTTTGTTTTGGTCTTTCATTTGTCTTAATATAAGTTGACTAGATTCATACCAAAAATCATAGTTTCCTATATACATATTAATTTTACCATAATCAACATCACAAATATGTGTGCAAACTTTATTTAAAAAGTGTCTGTTATGCGAAACGATTATAACAATGTTTTCAAAATCTAATAAAAATTCTTCTAACCATCTAACTGTTTTAAAGTCTAGGTTGTTAGTTGGTTCATCAAGAACTAAAATGTCAGGATTGCCAAAAAGAGCTTGAGCAAGTAATACTTTAACTTTTACTTTAGGGTCCATATCTTTCATTAAAGTATAGTAATATTCTTCTTCTATTTTTAAATTTTGCAAAAGTTGTTTTGCTTCGCTTTCTGCTTCCCATCCTCCGAGTTCGGCAAATTCTGTTTCAAGTTCTCCAGCTCTAATTCCGTCTTCTTCACTAAAGTCTTCTTTAGCATAAAGAGCATCTTTTTCCTTTTGGACTTCCATAAGTCTTTTGTGTCCTAATAAAACTGTGTCTAAAACAGTTTCGTTATCAAAGGCATTTTGGTTTTGTTGAAGAACACTCATTCTTTCTCCAGGAGTAATAAAAATTTCGCCTGTATTTGCTTCAATTTCACCAGTTAAAATTTTTAAAAATGTTGATTTTCCAGCACCATTCGCACCAATAATACCGTAACAATTTCCTTTTGTAAATTTTAAATTTACATCTTTATATAAAACTCTACCTCCAAAAGCGAGTGAAACATTTGTAACTTGTATCATAATTTCTCCTTAACATAATTTATTAACACATGAATTATAATAGATAACCAAAGTTATGTCAATCAAAAAGACTTCATAATGAAACAAAATAAGAATTATCTCAAACAAAAAAAATATATAAATTAACTTTTTCCTTTTTATGTTTTTTTTTGATTTAATCTATATAAAACAAGTTCAAATTTTTATAAATATTTTTTGCACTTATTATTTATAATATAATTAATAATAAAACTTTATAAAGTGTAAAAATTATTTGCCTTTTTTTCGCGAAAATTTTATAATTAATTTGAATAGAAATCTTGAATCACTAAAAGTTTTGTTAGGAGAAAGATTATGAAGAAAAAAGAAAAAAAGATTGAAAAAAATGAACAAGGTATTTCAAAACCAAAATGGCGTTTATGGATGACCATATGTTCAGTAATCCTTGGCGTTGGATTAATTGTTGGTGCGACAATACTTGGTGTAGTTCTTGCAAGAGGTGGTTGGGATGAAAAACCTATAGAACCTGTTGATATTTTTTTTGATGTAAATAATGAAGATTACATAAATTTATATAATAGTGAAACGCAACAAATAGAGGCTACAGAAAATTTCACTTTAGTTTTGACATCTTCAACGTTAGATGCTAATCAAAAAGAAGTTACTTTGGCTTTTGAAGGAAATTATAAATATTCCTCAGATAAAAAATACATAGATAATGGAATTATCAAAGTGCCTGCTACAGTAAATCTTTTTGAGTCTTTTACTGTTGAACTCTTAACAGAACATCTTAAAGATGAATTTAATAATGAAATTTTGAATAGTCAAAATGAACCTATTGATTGGATAGTTGGGGGTATATCAACATTAATTGCAAAAAGGGAACAACTTACACAACAAAAATTAAAAATTGCTGTCGATGTTCCTGTTTATAAAACAGAAACAATAATTTTAAACAAAGATGAAGTTGAAACAAACAAAATAGTAATAGGTGATATATTTACAATTCAAACAAAGTTTATTCCTGCAAAAAGCGAATATATGTTTAGTGATGTTACTTATGAAGAAGTTGATGGTGAATATCAATGGGTTGAGAATGTTTCTAGTGAAAGTATAAGAAAAAAACTATCTTTTTATCAATCTTCTTCATCTTATGTAAAACCTGTATATGATAGTAGTAATGAAATGCATTTTGTTGCTGGAGACGAAATAGTTAATAATGTTACATTAAATTCATATACTTTTAAAAATTCCGCTTTACAACTTCTTACAGAAAAGAAACTTAAAGATTTAGGTCTTACCGGAGAAAACTACTACACTCAAATGATTGAAGAAATTGCAGGTAGTGGTGAAGGTAATTATAAATTTAGTAATACTAAAATTAATATTGGAACAGCTGATGTTGATAGTTTTGAGATTGGTGCAGGCAATAAAATGACTATAAATCAGAACGAAACAACTAGGCTTAATATGACTAATCAAAATGATGGTAAACTTTATTTAGATGCTAGAATTTTTAATTCTAATAGAGATGAAATCCCTAACATGTTATCAAATGTTGCGATAAACTTTAGTTTTGAAAATTCAGAAGGTCTTATTATCGACCCTACTTTAGATGGTGGATTTTTACAAGTAGTAGGAGGGACTGTATCTGAAATAAATGGAAAAGTTTATTATAGACCTAATTCTTCAGAAATAAGTGATAAAAAATATAGTTATTGGAATTTACTTGCAAAACAAACAGGAAAGGTAACAATGAATGTTGCTCTGATTGTGGAAACTGAAAATGGTCAACTAGGGCTTTATGAAAAGAACGGACAGCCACAAATTTGGACTATAGACATTACTATTGAACAACATATAGAAGAAGACATTTCTTGGAGTGGAATTGAAAAGCACGATATTTTATTAAATTTTGATAACGATGGAAGTATTTTCCCTGAAACACTAAATTTAAAAGATTATATGTTTATTCCAGAACAAAACACATATAAAGATACAATTCTTCTTGCCTATTTTGCAGATGGTTATGATGCGAAATCAATTTTAGGGGAAGGTGGTTTTGATGCAGAACATTCAGGCAAATACATTGTTAATGGCGAAGAACTATATCTTTATGCTATACAAGGAACAAATTTAACTGTTTATAATACTGGAATATTAGATTTATATTTTGCAACTATAGTAACACAAGACGGATTACCTGTTGTCGAAGAAAGTGGAATATATAAAATTTCTAAAATTAGCAATTCAATTGAAATTGATATCAAAAAAGAATTAAATGATTCTTCAGTTATTGGTGCAAGTGTTGATATGGGAAATTTTGAAACATTTGGTGACACTGAAATATACTATATTGATAAAGGCAATGAAGGAACTTTTAAAATATCATTCAATGTTGCTAAAGATTCATTAGCAGTTTTTGAAACTTTACTTTCTAAAATGACTTTAAAATTATATGATAATTCTTCAAAATTGATTGGAACAATATCTCAAAGTTTAAGCGAAGGTAATTTTATTTTAATTGGAACTGATTTTTCTATAGATCAAGAAACTGGATTAGGAATTTTTACTTTTGAGTTACAATTAAGTCAAACTTCAGAGATAAAAGAAGAAATGGGTGTAATTGTTCAATCATTTACACTTACTTATAATAACGATGATAAGGAAATAGTTTGGGGTGGAAGTAATGGTTATAATATTACTCAAATTCTAGAGGGAAAACTTTTAACAATTTATTCACCAATAACAAAATCTATAACTTTAGAAAATTATGAAAGTAATGAATATTTATCTTATATTAATGGAACAAATGAAATAATTGTAGAGCAATCTATAGATACAAACAGTGGAAATGTAACTCTTTCGATAAAACTTGGTGATGAAGAAATTAATGCAACACAAGGACAAGATAGTATAACAACGCTTCTTTATAAATTGTTTGGACAAAATTTTTCTAATATTATAGTTAAAGACCAAATTGGAAAAACAAATACTTTAAAAAATATGTGGAAGTTTAATCTTTTTGCAGGCAGTGATAGTGTTGTTGCTATAGAGAATAAACAAATTCTATTTAAAACAGGAAATAATGACTCGGTTGTAATTGATATTATTTCAAATGATTTAAATTATCAAACAGGAAATTCACAGATTCAAGTGATTAAACTTAATTTTAAAGTTACTTCAATAGGAATTACTAAAGCTGAATATACAACATCTAAAAAACTTGGAGAAGAATCTTACACTGAAACTGAAAATATTACTTCTTTATCAGTTACTAAATATGGTGCAAAATCTGAAACACAAATTCTATTAAATAGTCTTATTAGACTTTATGTTGGAGAAAATGTTTGTAGTGAAAATGTTTATAATTTCAAATTATCAGCTGGTTATCTAGAAGGGCTTTCATCTACAACAATAATAGATTTATTTGGCGAAAATGGAATGTTAACCGTATTGAATTCAGAAGGCAATCCTATAAGCGTAGGAAATGATTCTAATTCAATAAAAACTATTTTATTATCAAGTAAAATTTCTGGTTTTAAAATTAACAAAAACTTTTATAAGACTCATCAGATGCAAATTATGATAACTGATAAAGATTCTCTTGGAGTTATAAACACTACTCTCACATTAACTTTAGAGCCTAACATCACAATTAATGGTAAAACTAGTTATGGAAGTGATAATAATGAAAAATTATATGCTGGAAGTGATGTTATTATTGAAAACAAAGTAAATAATAATAATGAAGGAACTAACATTTCTTTTGCCAATTTATATAGTGCAGGAACAAAGTATTTAGTAGGCTCTTCTGGAGTTTATAAATTATCAGATAGTCAAAATAATGCTGTAGGTAAAATTGTATTTACAAATGATAGTGCAACAGTTCAATTTTATGATTTCTGGGATAAAGAAACTAATGAATTTAAGATTGAATTTACTCCTGATGGAAATAATGAGTTTACTATAAAATTTAATCTTTCATTTAAAATTTATCGAGATTTGGATACTGAAAATATTGCTACAGAAAACAACACTTATTATATTTTAGGTGGAAGTGGAGACTCAAATCAAATTAGCAAATGGTCAGATATTGTTCAATTTAATCGTTTAAGTGATGGTAACCCTGTTGATAGTGTTGAATTTCAGGCATATTTTGAAAAATTTTTAACAATAGGAAATGAAGGAATTGTTAACTTAGATAGTACTAATAATTTTCTTTTTGGATACAATGAAAAATCCTATGCAACTAAATTAATTATAAAATACAATGAAATAGAAATAGGTTCAACAGATGTCTACATAGAATTATATAACACCGGAACGGAACAAAGTATCTATGATTATATAGCTAACAAAATATCTTTAACAAAATCTATAAATGATGAAGAATTTAATATTCATGCTAAAACACAAATTGTAGGTAATATAGAATATATTATGATGGTATATGAAACAATTACTTACAATTTAAATGCTTCTGATGCAAATAGTGGTAACGGATTTGATGAAGGTAATAACTATAACATGTATATTAGACAATCTAATTTAGAAAATTCTTCCTTATCTAGTTATTATACAAGTTCTATAAATTCATTGAAATTAAAAGCTCAAACAGATGTTTTGGCTGGTCTTGGGAATGAAAATGCTTATCTTGTTTTGTATTTTAACCCAAAAGGCTCAGGAGACGCTTTTGCTAATGCAAAAGCAACAATGTATGTTCCTATAATTATTTCTTCTATAGGTTATGAATTTGTTAAATATGATAATAGTGATATTCCAGAAAATAAAACATTAGAAATTGCACTTACTGACCCTAGTGAACTTTTAAAAAGTGGAATATACAATACAATTTCCGCTGGACAAGCAACACAATTAATAAACGATGTTTCTTATTATTTGGAAAGTGGCTTAAATTCAGTATCTGGTTTGTTAAAACCAGAAAAAGATGGTGCTAATTTTACAACAACCATATCTTATTATCCAACAGTAACTTTAATTTCTCAAGAAACAGAAGATGGCAATGTCCAAAACTTAAATTTGGGAACAACAAGTTCTAATATTATTAAATTAATAGATAGTAGTAATGGTAGAATAGATTTAAATCATCTTTCAACAGAAATTACAGATTTTTATTTAGGTTTAAAATATACAATAAACTTAAGTGGAAGATATAGAGATTTTTACTATTTAGTTAAAGTTACACCAGATGTTAAGGTTAACGAATCAGTTTATGGTTTCTTAGAATATGGAGAAACTGGTGGACAAGAGCATATAAGCGTTGAAAAAAATACTCAAGCACAAATTGATTGGGATGAAGTATATGATGATACTACAATCAACTCTGGATATAAAAGATTTAATATTAGTAAAATATATTCTGAAAGTGATAAATCTTTTGTAGTTGATGTTACAAATGATTCTACTGTTTCTTTAGCATTTAAAATTTGGGGAAACTATACAATAGGTGAAGAAGTTAAACAACTTATAGGGGTTGATGTTATTGTTAAATTAACTAAGGATAGTTTTATTAGTTTAGAAAATAGTAGTTATATAAATGGCTCTATTACTATAAAAGGACAAGAAATAAATGGTGATACAATAATAAGTAAAAGTTTGATAAGTTGTATTCAAGATATTTATGAAGGAACTGTAAGTATAACAAATTTTGAACTTATTGTTCAATCTGGATCGTGTTATATTTATGATGTAACTGAAACTCTTACAACTCAAGATGAAGTTGACAATTATATAAGAAATAATTCTAGTTCAACAGGAATAAACAATGCAATCTTTGCCAACCTTGTTTCAAACAATTCTATAGTTAGCGTTAAAGTTGGAAATAATCCCGAATATACAACTCAAGAACAATGGGGAAATGATATAATAATTGAATCATTGTTGGAAAACAATGTCCTAGATGGTTCTATATTAAAATTTACTCCACTTGTTAATGAAAAAATAATTATTACATTAAAACATACTTATGAAAGTGATAATTCTTTAGATTCTCGTTTAAAAAGAGCTGTTATAGGTGGAGAACAATATTATACTATTGTAATCAATGATACTGATACAAAAAATTATTCTGTAAGATTTACAAATGGTTCTGAAGTAAAAAATATTTCTGGTGGAACTTTTGAATGGAATCTTGAAAATGCAATTTTAGAAAGTGATAATAGAATCAAATCTATAAAAGTCCAACTAATAGATAACGCACAAGCAGGTCATGAAACTACAACAGGAACTATAATTTACGATAAACTTCAAATTCAATTAGTAAGTGGAATTAAAGGTATCGATTTTGAAAGTTTTAGTTATGATTGGTCACAATCAGCAGGTGGATTATTTAAACTAACTCTTTGTGATTATATTTCAAAAGATACATTAATAGAATTTGCTGTATTTACTGAATATGGTTATTTAGCAACTTTAAAAGTAAATATTAAAGCTAATGCATCTTACGAAGAAGTAAAAGATGGAAACGTATTAGTTAAAACAACATTATACGGTGGTAATGTTATTGATTTTTCTTCAATTTATTCTATTAAGTTAAATAATACTGAAAACAATAATTATACAGTTACTGCAAACATATCTTCAGAGAATAAGCTTGATGATAAGTTTGTTAAATTTGAAAATAATCAGTTTATTGTTGCCGATTTGGTAAGTAGCAAGACAATTCATTTTGATTATACTATTACATTTACAGATAGTGGCTATAAGTTTACATTTAGTGATACTTTAACATTTAAAGCTAATATTACTGCAAGTGCTATTACTGGAAATTCATCTTTAGCAGGTGTTCGTTATAATTTAATTGAAAATAACAATAATACAAAATTATATAAAAATGCTAATCAAGGTAATGATGTATCAAGTGATATTACTAATATTACTTATTTTGGTTCAACTAACAGTCCTGCAGTAGATAATAGCCAAGGTATAATGGCTGGATACAACACAGACACTATTATTAAATTAAATGATATTTCTTCAGATTCAACTTCAGTTGAAATTGAAGTTAGAATTAGATTTACTTTTAGTGCAAGTAGCGAAGTTAACAAGCCTTATGAAGAAATAGTATTAAGATATTCATTTACAGTTTATAAAGCGGTTACATTAGATGTCAATTATCCAATCCCTGATGACGAAGAACTTGATAGAGAATATGTAGATGATGGTTCATATTTTGCTGATGTAATTGATGATTTCATTAACAACAACTCTATTTATAATAAAGATAATAGATTTGTTGCATATGATAATGAATTAAATGGAACTAATGGTGTCATTACAAACTACACAGACAAAATTGATAGTTCATATTTTACTTCAGATACAATAAGTATCGTTGTTAAAGATATTCAAAATGCTACAATTTGGGCTTATGATGGAACTAATTTTGGTCTTAACCCTGACGGAGCAAATCCTACACCTTATTCAATTTCAAGTGGTTTAGATTTAACTAAAGGTATTTATTTAAGATTAGGAACTTACATTGGTTCATCATCAAAAGATATTACTAAACAAAATACATACAAAACTGATGGTAATAAATCAATAATAACTTTTGAAATTACTTATAGAAAAGCCACAATTACTTATACTGTTGAAATACTTTCAAATATTTTTGGAGTTCAACTGGCATATACTAAATACTCAAGTAGTGGACAATTAACAGATAATACTACTGTTACTTACGAAACTATTTATGTTGATAAAACAAATACTACTGATATTTTTGCTGGCGATAGAATGTTTAAAGTCAGTATGAATTCATCTCTATCAAATGAAGGAAATTATTACATAGTATTTAAAGATGCTAAAAATAAATTTTACGCTTCATATCCACAATATATTAGTTCTGAAGATCAAGCTAAAGAACTCTATCTTGATTTAGGTTATAGTATGTATGGAAAGGAATATTATGGAACATACTTGACAAGTGCAATAGAAAGTCTTGGTTATGGTGTTTATGAAAATGGCTTGATGCAATATTACAGTGAAGAAACTAAAACACAAGAAAATGTTACTGAAGATATGATGAAAGAAGTTGCTAATGCTGATGAAAATAATCAAATCTTTACTTCAAAATCATTAGTTAGTAGAGTTCAATTAACATACGGTGGAAATAATGTTAATTACAAATATTTTAAAGATAGTTTAATCAAAAATAACAATACTACTTATGATGTTTCTACAGAAAAAAAACATACAATAAATATTATTACATCAGTAAATCCTCTAAATCCTATTACTGTCGATAATGGTGCAACAATAAAAATTACTTCTTCTACAACTGATGTTTCAACTGAAAATGAAACAACGAGTACCATAGGATATCAAAAAACATTTTCTGCAAATTATTACTTTATGCCTAGAATTGATATTGAAGTTGAAAATGCCTTTACAGGCGCAAATAATTATATTGAACTTGAAGTAAACAAAGAATATTTAAGTATTGTAACTCTCTTAGGTATAAAACATCCTACAAATGATACTTATGTTTCAAAAACTGATTTTGGAAAAGATAAAGCAGAATTAAGATTTGAAGTAATTACATACGATAATGATAGTGGTTCTGCAACTGTAGACGATGAAACAATGAAAAATTATTTAAATAGTTTTATGACATTAAATAATATTTCTGAATTTAAGCGATATGCATCGACAGAAACAAATACTTATGAATATCTTTCTTATTCTGGTTTGTTAAATGCTTCACAATCCAACTATGATTATTCATTATTGCCTTTAGGTGCAAAGAATGATGGCGATTTTGTTTTAGGTAAAATCACATACAGTTCTACATCTGGTGGTTATACTGAAACATATTATGTAATATTTAAAATAATGCCTGATTATATCGTTAAGTTTGGTGATACAACTGAAGGAAATTCAACTACTGGTGGAGTAATTTCAAATATTAACAAACCTTATACTATTTCAAGTTTAACAACTTCTGAAAATAAAACTTATTATTCAAATTTTAAATTAACAAGTACAGATAAAGTTAATGATACAGGTTATCTTTCAATAAAACATAAAAATGGCAATAATCAAAGCGTAGAACTATCAACTTCTAATTTTACTATTTCTTTAGAAGAAAATTTACCTATTAATGGAATTACAATTAACAACTCAACCAATATAAGTCAAAAATTTAATAATGCGTTTGACGATAAATGGACTACTTCAACTCAAACTAACAAAACAATAAGAAAGTATACTTCAAAAACAGATGCTTTAACTTTTAGTAATGTAAAAGAGGTAATTTTTGGAACTCAATACTATATGATTGAGGGGGTTGATGTTTACGGATACACTTATCAATTGTACTTTAATCTTCAATCTAGATATTCTGTTCCAAGTATAGCTGAAAGTAGTCAAAATATTACTTTAACAGAAGGTAAATATTTTGATTTTGGTGCTGTTTATGATAAGTTAACTATTGAAAAGGGCGATGATAAATATCATATTAGTATAGATACTATTACTCAAATTAGTCAAAATGATGAGGTTGCATTAATAAATATAAGTGGTATAGAAGCTTATTTGTTTGCTTATGACTATACAAATTCAACAGATGCTAGTAAGTATTATTTAGACAAAACTGAAGAAGGTGAAGTAAAATACAAGCCTGTTGTAATAAAGGGTGGCGACAGTCCAAGAGATGATACTGGTTTATGGGATGATGAAACTAAAGAGTATTTTAAGCTTCCTACTTTACAATACATAACTGTATCTAATGTTCAGTTTTATTCAGTCGATGAAGAAGGAAATGCTGATACTAAATTGGAAGATGGAATCCGTCAAGATGATAAAACAAATAATTATACATTAGCAACATGCAGTTCTCAAGAAGGATTTTTTGAAGGTTTGAATATAAGAGCACCATTTTCAAATGGACAGGGAACATCATCTGATAATGAAGAAAATACTTCAGGTTTAAAGCCTTTCCAAGTTCCAAGATTTGAAGGAGATGTGTTTGGAAATAGCAATACTACTGAAATGATAATGTCAGTAACTCTAAAATATAAAAAAGATGCAATTGAAGAATATATAGATTTACAATTAAAAGTAACTGTTGTAAGAGAAATTACTATTGAGGAAAAGGCAACTGTTGCTGTAGATGGTCAAGCAATATCTATTAAAGATGCTTATAATATAACAACTTCAGCAAATGATACAAGTGTTGATAGAGATAATATTAGTTTTGTTAATGATACTCTTGAAGTTTTAATTAATAGTGCTAGCCAAGCATCTTTCACTTTGAATTTAACTAGGAGTGGCAAAGTTATAAAAACTAAAAATATATCAAGGACAAATTCTTCTTCATTTGCAAAAACAGAATATATATCACTTTCTGAACAATTTGGAATAAATGTTCAAGCAGGCGATAAAGTTACAATTTCTAATGAAAAAAATGCAAAGTTCTATTATATAACTTCAAGTGATACAAAGGGCAATATTAGTAATAATTCATTTACAATTTCTGAAATTGAAAATGACTATGTTTATGTTGAAAATGCACAATTATTAAAAACTAATAAATACTATAATGTTACAAAACATTATATTGTAAATGTTAGATTATCTTCTAATGAAATTTTATCTGATGAAAAAATTACTACATTAACGCTTAAAGATAAAAAATTTACATACAACAAAGAAAATAAGCAAATTTCGTTCGAAGGGTTAAGTGATGGAAATTATTATTTCTTATTTAAGGTTGATGATGTAATTTATGCTATAGAAAAACAGGTTGCAAACTCTGTTACCTCTATAGATTTAACTAGTGATAGTGACTTTTTATCAATTTTAGATGGAAGTGAAAATGTTGAAACATATGGAATTATTGCAATATCAGATAACCAAAATATATATCTATCAGACGATAATAAATTATATGAAATAAGTAATAATTCTTATAGCTACAAAATTTCTCATAACTATACAGTAACTGGATATTATTATAATATCAAAGGTGTAAATACAGATGAAATTGTGAGAAAACTTGTGGCAATTAAGGAATCTAATGATTTAATTACCAACTTTGACGCTTGGTATCGTACAGTATTTAGTTATTATCAAGCTCGTATTGAAAATGGTAAAATAGCAGAAACTAAAATAGAAAATCAAGATAATATTAATATTAATTATTTCTGGTTTACAATAGAAAAAGATGATTCTGGTAATAATGGTTCTGGTAATATTACACTAAATAACGATTATTCTAAATTATTGGCAAATGAAACTAGTTATGGTTATGGAAAAATAAGTTACCTAAGCCACTATACTTATGATCAATATATTAAAATGATTTTAAGGGTTGTTGTTTCTGGTGTTGATAGAGATATTAATAAAATAGAGGGAGATGTTTCATCTGAAAATAATTCATTTGAAATTGCAATAGTCAACATTGGTTGGGATATAGATTATAGAAATCAATCTCAAACTTAATAAAAATTTTAAACATATAGGATTGCTTTAAAGCAATCCTGTTGTTTAAAATAATTATTATTTTTAAAAAATAATTTTATAAAAGCTTAGAAAGTTTAATATACAAGAAGGAGTATTATGTTTGCTAATTGGTTTGTTATTGTTATTACAGTTGTTGCACTTGTTAACTTTTTGCTTTTGATAGGTATGGTCTTTCTTGAAAAAAAGAAACCACAAAATATTATTGCTTGGATGACTGTTATGACTTTTCTTCCAATTGTTGGATTTGGACTTTATGTTATTTTTGGAAGTGGTTTAAGTGTAAGAACAAGACGAATGATTAGAAAGAAGTCTATATCTGAAAGAGATATTATAAAAAATATAAAAGGTATTCAGACTCTTGAAGAAGCTAGATTAGATGGTGTTTTAATTAATGATAGAGAACTTGCAACATTTTGCTATTCTTTTGGAGCATATCCATTACCTGCTAACAAAATTCAAATATTTACAGATGGAAAGTCTAAAATTAAACAACTGAAAGAAGATTTGCTATCTGCAAAAAGTAATATAAATATGGAATATTATATCTTTGCAAATGATAAAATTGGTAGAGAAATAATGGACATTTTATGTAAAAAAGCTAAAGAAGGTGTTGATGTAAAATTAATTTATGACTCCATTGGTTCAAGAAAAGCACCTAGAAAATTTTTTGATAGACTTGTCAAAGCAGGGGGGCAAGTAGGAGAATTTTTTCCACCTTTCATGCATATTAGACTTTTAAATTTAAAATTAAATTATCGAAATCATAGAAAAATAGTGGTGATTGATGGCTCTATTGGTTATACTGGCGGAATTAATATTAGAGATGACCATATGGGAGATGATAAAAAATTACGACCTTGGAGAGATACGCATATCAAAATAGAGGGTAGTGGAGTTTATGGGCTTCAAAACATTTTTTTAGATGACTGGAGATATTGTAAAAATGATAATACTCCACCTCAGCTTTATATTGATAATGGTTTATTTCCTAGTCCAAAGTTATGTGGAAATGCAACAGTGCAAGTAATTAATTCAGGACCGGACAGTCAAATACAGAAAATAAAAGAAACATTTGTTCAAATGATCATAAATGCAAAAGAAAGAATTTATATTCAATCGCCATATTTTATTCCTGATGATGTATTTATTTCAGCTTTAAGGATTGCTGCAAAAAGTGGAGTTGATATAAGCATAATGGTTCCAGCAAAACCAGATAAAAAAACAGTTTATCTAGTAACCTTGTCTTATTTAAAAGAAATGGTTGAATTAGGTATAAAAGTTTATCTTTATAATGGCTTTTTGCATAGTAAAGTTATATTGATAGATAACAATAAGTTATCAGTAGGAACTTGTAATACGGATAATAGGTCTTTTGGATTAAATTTTGAAGATACTGTA
>CASEOW010000011.1 GCA_949289785.1 uncultured Bacillota bacterium
AAACAATCCGTGAAAATGAAGTCGGTTTGTTTCTGGTGCTCGTTCCCAAACGCCCATATATCTCCATTGTTTTCTAAAACATAGATTCCTTAAACAAGTTTTTAATTTCTTTTTAAAACTTTCTTCAGTATGCAATTTATTATCATAAGTAAATGTACAAAAATAGTTGAAATTTGCAAGATTTGCTTTCCTACACATTCTAATTCTACGAACTATCAAATTGTGTTGTTTCCTTTGAAAGTTTAATATTACAAACGCTTCACAAATTTCTTTATCTTTAAAATATGGTTTCATTTCTTGAATTATTTTCTTTTTGCGTTCATTTCTTTTTAGGTCAATATATTTTTTATACAACACTTCAAAAAACTCTTTATGCGTTACTTTAAATGCTTTTTGTGTTGTTTTTTCAATATTTTCAACATTTTTTTCGTTTTTTTTTGTGTTTTTATCTATATTTTCTTCAATAGAAGAAGAAAGTTCTTCAAAATTTCCATCTAAAGAACTTTCTCTTGTTTCTTCATCTTGAATAATTGTTATCTCTTCCTCAATAGGTTTTATTCGACGCTTTGTCGGTCTAACCGTATGAGGAATAGCTATATAATGACTGCCGTCAAAATACACCTTTGTTTCTCCATACGACATAGAACCTCCTATTTAACCATTAACACAATCAGCGTTTACGAAATTTCTTCTTAAACTCTGGTGTATTACGATATAAAAGTGCATATTCATATTTTCTATGCTCTTTCATAGCGTTTTTAAGTTCTTTTTGATTACCACTATAAGATGCTCTCTCCAATGCTAAATCAGCATTATCATAACCTCGTTGAAGCTCATAAAAAGAACATTTTTTAGCCATTTTCTTTTGCTTGCCTGTGAAAAATCCCATGTTTTCCCCTCCTTTTAAAAATTTCTTGTTTTTTAACTTGCTTTTGATATTTTCTATCTTCCCTATCAATTTTCCTAAACGCTTTCTTCATATTTTTGAAAATATAATTACAAATCTTTTGATTGAACTTTTCAGGAACAAAATCGATAGTATCAAGTGTCAAACTAAATGTTTCATAATATTTAGTTAAAGCTTGATTAATAAGTTTATTTTTATTGTAATTTATCATTATTTTTCTCCTTTTTAAAAGTTTTTGATTGATAAAAGCTGTCTGGTAGTTCATCATCATTTTCTTGTAAAAATTTGATATAACCATCTAAACTTTCATTTGTTTCTTGCGAATAATCCAAATCAAAATCTTCTTCTAAATGCCCGTCATAAAACTTTGGTTTGCAATTTTGAGAATTATAGCAAGTAAAAACATTGTAGTATGCTGTTATAATTTCTTCTTGAAAGCAACTATTGTCTTTTTTGCCACTTGCAATATATTTATCAAATAAACTTGAATTTTCAATAACCCTAACCTGCCATTGTAGTGTACAAAGCTTTCCACTCTTATCATAAAACTTTTCAAGTTTCATAACTTCAATAAACTGTGCAAGTTCTCTAATGTTTACATCAATAAGCATCGGTCTTTGAGTATCTAAAAATATATCAAGGTTGTTATGCCCGTGCTGTTCATACCAACGACTTTGCCACTCTGGAAAATACATACTCATTCTTGAGTTAAGATATTTTTGTGCCTCGGTTATACATATGCACTCATAAGGAAAATTAAAGTGAGTTTTGACAAACTTATTATTAAAGCCTAATCTATATGGATTAATCTTACGGTTAGTCCTAGGACTATACCCAAACTTGCGTGCAACAATATCATAATTTGCACTTAAACAATGTTTAGGTATAGTCAAACTAAATCCGCTGTTATTTTTGCATAATATTTCTTGTCGCATAAGTTTATTTCTTTCTTTGTCAAATGCTTTTTCTCTTCCTAAATGAGTCATTAAACAAGTTTTACCTGTTCGTGGGGGAGCAAAAATAATTGTTATCAAATTTATTTCCCCCTATTTGCATAGAAGGTCGAACTTGTTGAAGCACCTTGATAATCATAATTGCTACTCTTGTTCCATTTATATGTAACATAAATTCTTCCATCCATTGATGTAAATTCCATTGTAAAATGAATATATGTATAACTTCCACTTGTAGCACTTATTCCAGATACTGTTCTATATTTACCATTTTCAAGTTTTTTTACTTCTTGAGTCTTGCCCATATATGATACTGAAACAATTTCTTGATTTTTAACATTGACTGTCAAATAATATGTTCCCGAAGAACGCCCTTCATAAGTTCCATCCCAGTTATATGTATAAGTGGCATAAACAATTAAACTATCTTCAATTTGATATTCGTTAAGGTCTATAATTTCGCCACTATCTAACTTCCAACCATTAAAGAAATATTGTTCTTTTTGTGGATCTTCTGGAAGAGATGTAATTTTACCTTCAACAACTTCTATTGAATCATAGA
>CASEOW010000012.1 GCA_949289785.1 uncultured Bacillota bacterium
AGGAGCCATAGCTGCTCCCATGTCGTTAACATCGTTTATTCCCCAATCTACAACTTTTCCAAATGTAGCCATTGTAACACTTGGACCAACACCTTCTTGAGCTATAACACAAGCACCCGCCCCTGTAACTGTCCATTGTGAAGTTGGAGGTCTTTGATTTCCTAATTCTAATGGAAATCTAAACTGTCTTTCAGCTGTGCAAAAATGTGAACCTGTAGAACAAACTATTTTATCAAACTCTTTTCCATCTATAAATGATGCACCAACAGCTATACTTTCCGACATTGTGGAGCAAGCTCCAAAAAGACCAAAAAATGCTATATCAAAATTTCTAGCAGCATATGAAGAAGAAATAATTTGATTTAATAAATCACCGGCAAGTAGTAAATTAATATCACTTGCCTTACAGTTTGCGTCTTGGATTGCACCAACTATAGCACTATGAAGCATCTTTTTTTCCGCTTTTTCATAAGACTTCTCTCCAAAAGAATCATCTTTCATTACATAATTAAAATATGGACCAAAATTTCCTTTTCCTTCTTTTGGTCCTACTATTGAATAACTCCCAATAATAACAGGTCTATTTTTAAAAAAAACTGTTTGAAGTTTATGCATTTCTTCTCCTTATCATCTAATTTAAAATTTATCTTCAATTTTATTTAAAATGAAAAACAAATTTTTATTTATCATACTTAAAATTTCTAAACAAATAAATATATAATTCCAACTATAATACTAGATACAACACCTGTAACTATTACAGGACCTGCTATTGTAAACATTTTAACGCATAAACCATATATAATTCCTTCATGCTTATACTCCAATGCTGGTGAAGTAATTGAATTAGAAAAACCAGTTATAGGAACAATAGAACCTCCCCCTGCAAATTTACCAATTTTATCATACACTCCTATTCCAGTTAAGAAAGAAGCAAGAAAAATTAACACAATAAGAGTAAGAGCCCAAGCATTTTGCTCAGCCATTGAAGGAAACCATAATAAAATTAAATCATTAATCCCTTGTCCTAAACAACAAATTACCCCACCAACCAAAAATGAATTAAATAAACTAGGCCAAGGTTTTGTTTTAGGAATTTTTGCTTTAACATATTTGTTATAGGCATCATTTCTTTTTTTTATATCCATATAATCTCCTTAAAATATTCACATTTCTAGTACTTTTATAGTTTTATAGACATCAATTTTTAAAAATATACATTTATGAAATAAATATTAGAAGAAATAAATTTTAAAATAAAAAAAAATTAAAAATTAATTAAAAAGAAAAGAATATTTGTTTTCAAATCAAACAAACTATTTAAAAGGAGTAAATATGAAAAAAATTATAGTTTTAATCTTATGTCTTTTAGTGACTTTTACTTTTGCAGGATGTTCTAATAGTAACGAAAAAGAAACTTTAAATGAATTAAACACACAACTTGATAAAGTTGCCAGTATTGTTAGTTCTACAAGCACAAGCGAAGTAAGTCAAGTCAGTCCTTTAATCAGTTATACACAAAATGATAAAGAAAATAACATGTCAGAATTATTAATGATTAAAGAAAATGCATATTACAATATGGCATATGAAGATGACCTTAGACAAGACGTCTTAAGTTATACTGCTTATTTAAAAACTAACAAAAACAACAAATATAAACTTGGAAAACAAAATACAAATTCTCTAAAGGAACTTGCAAACAACCTGAGCAATTACTCTTTAAAACTTAACCAAACTAAAAATGAAGTCAAAAATTCAGTTAATAGAATTTTAAAATATAATAAAACAAGCACAACAAATTATCCTCAAACTAAAAGCGCATACAACACACTATCTTCTAGTATGAATGAAAGAAAAACATATCTCATAAACATTCTTAATACTTTAGAAGAAATCGACAATATTCTTAATAATAGTATTGTAGAAAATAATGTTGCATCTAAAAATAATGAAACAATTATACAAAATAATAATTTAGAAAACCAAGAAAACCTAAATACTGAAAAAATAAATAATACTCAAAACGAATTTAAAAATTTTAGAAAAAAACATCATGAAAATTATGAGGAATATATTTTAGATAATAATCAGGAAAAATTTAAACATATAAATAAAAACAATAATGGTATTAAAAATATTGATACCTATAAAAATGAACAAAATAATAATCAATTAAATAATGAAATATTAGATAACAATATTAATAGTCAATATAATAACACATTCACTAATTATAATGGCTATAATAGGTATAATAATTATAGATATAATAGAATAAATCCTAACAGAAATACAGACACATATTATCCTACTAGAAGTAATATTGATACTTACAGATTTAAACCTAACTTTTATAATTATAATTATAGACTAAACAATTATAATAAAAATAGTTACAATCAATATCCATATCAAATGACAAGTATAAGTAATGAAGAAAATAATTCAGAAGAGCCAAAAGATACACAAACACTAAATAATCTTAAAAACAAAGATAATAGTATATTAAATGAAAATAAAAAAATTGATAATGAAATTGCAAATAAAAATGAAAAAGTTTTAAATATAACTAACAATCAAAAAGATAATAAAATAGAAAATATTAGTAAAGAAATTAATAAAAATCAAGTAATTGATATAAATCAAAATATTGAAAATTTAAAAAAAATAAACGATGGTATTAGTGATAAATATGAAGACAAAATAAGAGAAAAAAAGTTAAATCAAAATAAAAAACCTTTACCTATTTCACATATAATTAAGGACACAAATAGAAATTTAATGATACAACTTAATAATCCTACAAAGAAAAGAATAGAACACGAAGATTCACACAAAATTCATAAAAATGATAAAATAGGAAAAATGCAAAAAGTTTAAATTTATAAGTTATAAAAAAACAGCATAACTGCTGTTTTTTATTATATCACTATATATAGTATTATTTATGTTTATAATACAAACTAATTATGGAGATAATTTTCTTCTTAAGTTATCTAAAATTTTATTTTCTAACCTTGAAACTTGAACTTGAGATATATTTAAAGTTTTAGCTATTTCACTTTGAGTTTTATCAAAATAATATCTTAATAGGATTATCTTCTTTTCCCTATTATCTAATTTTTTTATTACTTCCTTTAAAGCAATATTATCAAGCATTTTTGTATTATAATCTTCATCTGATTCTATTTTATCAACAAGACCTGATGAGTCATCTTCATCATCTATCGGAGAATATATTGAAACAGGCATTTTAGCAGAATCCATCGCCATCACAATTTCTTGTTCTTCCACCCCAAATTCTTTCGCTATCTCTTCAATAGAAGGTTTTTTTTGATACATAGCAAGATAATTTTCAATAAATTTATTTATTTGAAGATTTAAACTCTTTAACGCCCTTGAAACCTTTATAACTCCATCATCTCGCATAAATCTTTTAATTTCACCTATAACCATTGGAACAACATAAGTTGAAAATTTTACATCAAACTCAGGATTAAAATTTTTAATAGCTTTTAAAAAACCCATACAGCCAAGTTGGTATAAATCATCATATTCTATACCTTTGCCTTTAAATCTTTTTATTATGCTTTTGATTAAAGGTGAATTTTCTTCTAGAAGCACCGTTTTTGCACTTTGGTCGCCTTGCTGAGCCAGTTTAACCAAGTTCAAAATAACTTCATTATCAAGCATTCTCCACCTTTAAAAGCTGATTTCCTACTTGTTTATACATTGTTACTTTAAGCCCCTTGGTTAAATTATTTTCTACTTCAACTTTATCCATAAAACTTTCCATAACTGAAAAACCCATTCCACTTCTCTCTTCGCTCGGTTTTGTTGTATAAAATGGTTCTCTCGCCTTTTCTATATCTTTAATTCCTACTCCTTCATCAGTTATTTCTATTTTTAAAAGATTTCCTTCAATTTCACAACGCATTTTTACTATTCCATTATGTTTTGGATAGGCATGAACTACACAATTTGTTACAGCTTCAGAAACTGCAGTTTTTATATCCCCTAATTCGTCAAGAGATGGATTAAGTGGCAAACAAAAACCTGCAACACACATTCTTGCAAATCCTTCATTTATTGAAATAGCATTGAAACTTACTTCCATAAAATTTGAATAATTCATATTATACTCCTTTATACAATCTTAGGCATTATGTCATATAGCCCTGTCATTTTAAATATTTTTTCTGCATGTGAAGAAGGATTACAGATAAATATAGGAATATGTTTTTCTTTCATTTTTTTATATCTTCCTATCAATACACCAATTCCCGTACTATCCATAAACTCTAATTCTGACAAATCAATTATTATTTGGTTAAATCCTTTTTCACAAAACAATTTATCAAGAGTTATTCTAGTATGCAGAGCAGAGTTTTCATCAAGTTCTCCACACAGCAAAACATAAAGTGTTTTATTATATATCTTGCTTTTGATATGCATTTTACCCTCCGTTTCAACAAAATTTTAACATATCTAAAATTGCAAAATTTAAATAGTTTAAACGAAAAAGAAATAAAAAGTAAGATTATTGTAAAAACAAAAAAAAGACTATGACAGTCTTTTTTAAAAATTATTTTTTAATATAATTTAATTATAATAAATTAATAGTTATATTTTTTATGTAGATAATCTTCCGCTTTTCTCGCTTGTTCTTTACCTTTAGAATATGGTATCTTATAAATTTTACCATCTCTTTTAAAATTATAACCTGTATGAAAAAATTCAAAATCAACTGATTGATTTTTACATTGTAAATACAAATCTTCTATCCATGAAAAATCACATAATCTAGCGTTTTTATAATTTTCTCCACTAACATAAACTTTTTCAAATTTTTCACTGTTCAAAAATTTTTCTATTGAAACTTTTTCTAATATTGGACTTACAAGTAATGAAATATGTTTGAATGGTAATTTCATCAAATATGGCAATCTTTCTTCTGCCCTAACTTGATTTTCTATAGTAACTGCTAAAATTATATTATTATTGTTGTTATAAATTTCCAAAGGAATATTATCTTTTATTCTTTCAGGTCTTTTAGTAAATAAAACAAAGTTTACATTTTGCCTTTGTAAAATCATTTTCCATACTTCTTGGCGCCAACTATCTGCTTCTTCAATAAAAAAATCAGATGTTAGACAAACATTTAAAGATTCTCCATCTTCAATTTTATACTCACCTCTTTTATTTTTCTTGATAGGTAAATCAAATTGTGCTGTTTTCTTTACAAGATTAGAATTTATTCCTTTATCTTTATCAAATTGAAACATGTAACAATTTCGACAGCCTTCACTTTTTTTATGACAACCATGCCAAGGATTCCACATTATCATAAATTAATTATATCATTTCATATGTGTTAAATCAATTATATTGTAAATAGAAATGTAAATATTCTAAAATTGGTACCAAAGTTCTTTTATTTATCATATAATAAATTTGAATTATAAAATAAATTTAAATTTTATAAAAAACTTTAAAATTTTTCTTGACAAGTTGTTCATTTTATATTAAAATATCTTTGCAAACTTAACAACGGGGTGTAGCGCAGTTGGTAGCGCACGTGGTTTGGGACCATGGGGTCGGGAGTTCGAGCCTCTCCACCCCGACCACTCTTTAAATAACAAATATTTTTAGAGAAAGTTTGTTAAGGGCCTTTAGCTCAGTTGGTTAGAGCAACCGGCTCATAACCGGTCGGTCTGGGGTTCGAGTCCCTGAAGGCCCACCACTTATTTTACATGGTGGAAAATTTAAACACTTACTAACTTTTAAAAAAAGTATGTATGTGGCTCGGTAGTTCAGTTGGTTAGAACGCCAGCCTGTCACGCTGGAGGTCGTGGGTTCGAGCCCCATTCGAGTCGCCAAACCC
>CASEOW010000013.1 GCA_949289785.1 uncultured Bacillota bacterium
TATGATACAAAATTTTTAGTTCCAGGAGAAAAATTATGACAATTTATTTTTATAAAGAGTTCGGACCTTTAGGATACTTGGCTAGTTATTCTAATCATGGTTTCTATATAGATGGTATATATTACAAAACGGTTGAACATTACTATCAATCGCAAAAATTTCTTGATAATAAAATACAAGAAAGGATAATTAACGCAGAAACTCCAAAAGAAGCGTCAAACATTGGGAGAGATAAAAATCTTCCTTTAAGACAAGATTGGGAAAAACTAAAAAATTCATTTATGCATGTTGGCATTTATGAAAAATTTAAACAAAATAAAGATATTCAAAAATTGTTATTGGATACTGGAGACTGCGAAATAGTTGAAGAAACAACTAAAGGAAACTATTGGGGATGTGGTCCATTAAAAGACGGAACAAACTATTTTGGAAAAATTTTGTGTAAGGTAAGAGAAGAATTAAGAAAAGAGATTGAAAGCTAATAAAAAAAATTTCTTTTTAATTATAATTTTAAAATAAATTTATGGAATATCGGCATTTAACTTAGAAATTAGTTTTTTTGATATTTTTATATCTTCTTGGTTTTATTTATTTTTTTACAATCTTATTAATAATCATATATTTTTTTATTGTATAAAACTTTTTTGTTTCGAAACAAACGAGTTTTAATATTAATGCTGATTTATCTTAACATGAAATATTCTTCTTTATATTACAGTGTAAACATTTCAAGTAAAGTTTATCTTTTATTAAATATAAAGAAGGAAAAAGTGAAGAAAAATTGATAAAGGTATAAAAAAGTTGAAGAAAATTATTAGAAGAAAAAAATTCAGCGACATATAAAAATCGCTGAATCACTTTATTTTTAAGCAAAGCTTATATAAACTAAATGGCTTTATGGTGCTCTCAGAAGGACTCGAACCCTCCTCAATGGTTCCGAAGACCATTGTGTTATCCACTACACCATGAGAGCAAAAATGATAAATTTTTTAAGGGGATTATCGAACATCAAGATATGTGTTCTGACAACCAATGTTCTATGCAGTTGAGCTAGTAGAGTAAAATTATAATTTTTTATGAAAATTATTAAACCCATATTTAGTAAGATTTAAACATATAATATATTTATTAGTAATTTATCTTAATAATCATTATAAAGATTGCATTTAATTAATATTATTTATTTTATCTAAAATATCATACCAACTATATACTTTAATTATATTTTCGTCGCATTTTATATTTTGATTGTATTTTGCATCATAACACAAGATTTTAAATTATTTAGCTAATGCCATAATATTTTTAGGTGTGTCTTCAATCATAATGTCTACTTTATTTTTTTGCAAATCATCTATTTTAGTACCAGATGAAAATATTAATTTATCATAGTATATTTTGTTTTTTTTAAGCCATTTTTTTAATATTTTAATCATTTTGCTTTTGCTTATATCGCAATATGATAAATCACTAATTCTATTGGTTATGATAAAAATTTCGTGTCCCTTATTTTTTAAAGTTTTAATAACTTCTGAAGCATATCTTCGTGCAGGCTCTTTAACATACTTATATATTGCTTTAGACCAAAATTTATTATCTTCATTTACTTCTGCATTAAAAATTTTTTGACTACCATAACCATATGGATTTTCTATATGCCTATTTGTATTAATAAAATAATATTGACTAGCAAAATCAATTTCAAATTGTTCTACATTTGTTAAAACTCCGTCTACATCAATTCCTATTTTCATAATTCACCACTTTTAATCATTATAAATGATAGTTAATCTAATTACAAGCAGATTTTTAAAATAATGTATAATAATAAAATGTTTTAAATTTTTCTATAAAAATTAAAAATTTAAGCATTATATAATATATATAATAAAATATTATTCAATGTTTGACACTTTTAATTAATTGTAGTATTATTAAATAAAGAGGATGGTTAAAAGGAGAGGTATGGAAAAAAAATCAAGTGGAAAATTAAAAAAAATTATTTTACCTGTAATTATCTTTGCAATTATTGGTTTTATTGCAGGTGTTTTAATTACATTTTTTACTGGTGGCGCAGAAGAAGAAATGGAATTTGCTGATGCTATTGGTGCCACAGGTTCATTTATAGGGCTGGGAGCAGGTGTAGTACTTGGATTTATAGTAGGTCTTTTCCCTAAGAGTAAAAGTAAATACAAAAATGAAGGTCAAACTGCTGCTGGAGATGACACTTCAATTAACTTTGATTCTAAATTTATTTCACAAGAAAGATTAAAAACAGACCCTGAACTTATTGCTACTACATGGTCTTCTTTACCTCAGTTGAAAAAAACTGGATTTGTTTTTAGAAATAAGGAAATAGGTGGAAGATATGAAATAAACATGAAACCTGAAACTCATGCTCTAGTTTTAGGTACTACTGGTACTGGTAAAACTCAGGTTTTTGCCAACCCAACCATTAGAATTTTAGCTCATTCAGGACAAAAGCCTAGTCTTGTAATGACAGACCCTAAAGGGGAATTGTATGTAGATAACGCAGAGGTTTTAAAAAAAGAAGGTTATAATATTGTAGTATTAAACCTTGAAAATCCTTATGCTTCATCTATGTGGAATCCTATGGAAATTGCATATAGAACATATGAAAGAGCAGGAAACCTTGCTAAAGAAGTGAAAAAATTTAGTAATTGTACACCACAAGAGATGGGATATAAAACATTTAATGATACACAATTACATGGTGTTAAATATGGTGATACATGGTATGGTTTTGAAGGAAAAGCTTTTCCTAATAATGCTATTTTAAAAGAAGAGTTAGATGCTAAAAAAATTCAACTTGAAGATGAGGCAAAAGCCAATTTAAAAAATATTTCTTTATCTTTAATTCCTGATGACCCTAACTGTAAAGATAAAACATGGCCTGATGGTTGTAGAGATTTAATCTTTGGTATTATGCAAGCAATGTTGGAAGATAGTCGTGATCCAAGATTAGGTATGACTCTTGAAAAATTTAACCTCTTTAATTTATACAAAATTTGTATGAAAAGAGATCCTGCTGGTGATAGAGAAAGTGCTTTAAAAACATTAACAAAATATTCAGAAGGAAGAGACCCTGTTTATAGTAATGTTCACGATTTAATGAGTAGTGTATGTATGGCAAGTCCTGTTACACAAAGATCATTTATTGCAACTCTTGGCTCATCTATTGGAACAATGCTAGGTGATGAAGGTGTTTTCTTCATGACTAGTGGAACAGAAATAGATTTTGAAGATATTCCTGAAAGACCAACAGCATTCTTCATAAGAATACCTGACCATAAAACAGAAAGACACCCATTAGGAGTTCTTTGTATAAGTCAGCTTTACAAAGTTTTAGTTGATGTTGCTAACAAAACTTATGATCCAAAATCTAAAAAAACTGGAAAGTTAAAAAGACCTGTTTATTTCATTCTTGATGAATTTGGTAATATGCCACCTGTTCCAAAATTCGGAACTATGGTTACAGTTTCTCGTTCTAGAAATATTTTCTTTGAAATTGTATTACAATCTTATAATCAGTTAGATATTAAATATGGTAAAGATGAGGCTCAAAATATTCGTGGTAACTTCCAAATGGAAGTGTTCCTTGGTTCTGAAGATCCTCAAACTATTCAAGCCTTCTCTGAAGCGTGTGGTGAAACAACTGTATTCCACGAGGAAGAATCTAGAACTAGAAACACAAAGGATTTTGATTCAGGAGAAAGTGTTCAAACAAGTGTTCAAAGAACTAGAAAACCATTGCTTGATAAACAAGAACTTCGTCAGCTCGAAAGATGGACAATTGTTGCTAAAATTTTCAGAAAGGAAATTATGAAAGATGTAATGACACCATTCTACCAAACAAAATGTATGGAAAAACTGCCAGCTCAAGAACCTGTTGCTTTATCAAGAAAATTGGATATTAAAAATATATTCTATGATATTGAAAAGAGAAATAAAATTGTTTTAAAACCTTCTAATCCTTGGGAAGAATAATTAAAAAATAAAAAAAAGAATAATTGAAAAACAAAAGATGATGCTTACAAAGTATCATCTTTTTTATTATGTGATATTGACAATATTAATTAATTGTAGTATCATTAATTAGCGAATTTTAATAAGGAGAAATTTATGGAAATAACTGTTATAGGTTCTACACAACCATTTAGAAAAAATAGCAAAGAAGAATTTGATAATTTTAGTGGAAAGCTTGCTGGGATTTGCTACATGAAAGATAATTTTAATACACTTGTAAATGAACAACAGAAATCAACAAACTCAAGAGTTTTAAGGACTAAAGTAAGTGGACATCATAGTGTTTATGACCATGAAAATATAAATTTATATATAGAAGATATTCCTAAAATTTTAGCTATGGTTATAAATAATGAAAAAATGTATACAACAAGCGAAAAAAGTGCTAGATATACAAAAATGGTTCTCACAGAAAAAGAACAAAAAGTTTATAACAAATGGATAGAAATTTATAAAAAACTCATAAAAGATAAATACCAAAGTAAATATCCACAATATTTTAATGACACTAAAATTGAGAAATTGGCACAAGAAAATGCTAGATATACTATTTCGGTTTTCACTCCAACAACAATGGCATATTCTGTAAGTTACAGACAGTTAAATTATTTATATAAATTCATGCAAGATTTTTTAGATAAAAAAGACAAAACAGATATTGAGTTAATGCTAGAAGATAGCGTTAAAGAGTTCTGTAAATGTATTGAGAATACAGGATATCTTGATGATAAACTTATTTTAGGAACAAAAAATAGAGAATTAAGTCTTTTTAATAATAAACCTTATAAACTTGCTCATTATTTTGGTGATGTATATGCTTATTCTTATTTAGGTTCTTTTGCTCAGCTTGCACAAGCACAAAGACATAGAACTATTTCTTATGAAATGAAAATTTTAGATAATAAGCAATACTATATACCTAAAATTTTAAATGAATATCCTGAACTTCAGGTAGAATGGCTTGAAGATTGCAAAATGTTTGAAAAGAATTATCCACAAGGAATGCTAGTAGAAATTAATGAAATGGGAAAACTTGAAGATTTCATATTAAAGATGAAAGAAAGAAAATGCTCATTCGCACAATTGGAAATTAACAACCAAACTGATGAAACTTTAAATGCTTATATAGAAGGATTAAAATCTATAAATCATCCTGCACAAACAATTTTGGAAAAGTATGATGTAGGTTCTAGATGCACTTTCCCTGACTATAAATGTGAAACCCCATGTGGATTCTTTGAAGGAATAACTGGTGAAAGATTAATTTAACAAAAATAAAAATGGAGAAATTATGGAAGCTTTAAATATAAGGGATGATGAGGAGTTTTTAAGAAAAATTTCAAAGCCTGTTAATTTCACCTCAGACGACATTCAAAAATACATAGATATTTTAAAGGAATACTCCTTTTCACATTCTGTATATGCTATGGCTGCTATTCAGCTTGGAATAGATAAAAGAATTGTATTCATTAAATCGACAGATGAAAAGGGAGAAATAAATAAAGAACAAGAGCAATATGTTATGATAAATCCTAAAATTGTTTCAAAAAAAGGTAAAACAGAATTTTGGGAAGCTTGTGCTTCGGGACTTGATAATGTTGGACTTGTTGAAAGACCTTATTTAATTGTAGTCGATTATTTTAATGAAAAAGGTAAAAAGCAAACTAAAACTTTTGAAGGATTTTCAGCAACTGTTATTTCTCATGAGTTAGATCATTTAGATGGGATTTTTCACATGGATAGAGCAAAAGAAGTTTTAGTAATAAGTAAACCTGAAAGAATGGAATTTAGAAAAACACATTCTTATGTTGTTATTTCAAGAGATTGTGATTTTGAATATCCTCCATTAAAAAAATGGAAAATTAGTAAATAGAAATTTTTAAACATAATTAAAAAATTTATTATAAAATATTAAAACAAAGTATTTAAAATACTTTGTTTTTTTGTTATATTTGAAATGTTTTTAAAAAGTTGACTAAGAAGAAAATAATTTGTTAAAATTTTTACATGAAAAAACAAGAGATAGAAAATATACATAATGGACATAGAGAAAGA
>CASEOW010000014.1 GCA_949289785.1 uncultured Bacillota bacterium
TATTGATTATTATTTCAGCTCCATCTTTATTGTTAAGTTTATTTAAAATTGATTTAATTCTAACAACAGTATATTGAATATAAGGTCCTGTTTTTCCTTCAAAAGACAGGAATTTCTCAAGATCGAAAACATAATCTTTTGAAACAGTATTAATAAGGTCTCCAAATCTCATAGCCCCAACACCAATTGCTAAAGCTGTTTCTCTATCATAATCATTTCCGTTTTTTTGAAGTTTTAAACTTGCTTTCTCTATAAGCATATTAATAATATCTTCAAGTTTTATAGTGTCTCCACTTCTTGTTTTAAAAGGTTTTCCATCTTGTCCATTCATAGTACCAAAACCAATATGAACTAATTGTTGATTCTCTGGACTTATACTAGCAAGTTTGCAAACACGAAAAACTTGTACAAAATGATTTTTCTGTCTTGCATCTACAATATATTCAATCCTATCTACATCACTAAACTCAGAATTTCTCATTAAAATTGTAGCAATATCTGTAGTAGCATACAAAGAACCACCATTATATTTTTTAAGTATTGCAGGTGGCATAGGATTTTTATATCTTTGAACTTCGTCAGGACTTTTTTTAGGAATAGGGATATTTTCATTTTCTAAAGCTACATCAACAACAATAGCCCCTTCACTTTCCCTGCTTAAACCTTTGTCACTTATAATTTTTAATGTTTTTTCAATATAATCTTCAGCACTGCTTTCACCATTCCACAAATCAAAAGTAGCATTTAATTCTTGATAATTTTGTTTAATCTTTTCAACAGAAACTTCTCTTATTTTTTTATAAATTTGATAATAAGGTTCTTCTTTGTTTTGAATTTTTAATGTCCATTCATCAGCTTGTTTCTTAAATTCTGCATCTTCATTTTTTCTTGCACTTGCTTTTGGATATGCCTCATTTAGCATATCTAGTGTAATTTCAGGTTCATTACCTTGTCCTTTAAAATAATAATCTAATTTTCCATCATAGTAAAGTCCAAGTTCTGTTAGTCCCATTTGAAGTCCCCAATCACCTAAATGAACATCACTTATAACTTCATCTCCAAAAAATTTATATAATCTTTTTAAACTTTCTCCAATAATGGGAGAACGAAGATGTCCAACATGAAGAGCTTTAGCTACATTTGCTCCACCATAATCAAGTATAACTCTTTCTTTTTTTTCATGTTTATCAACACCTGCCATATCATCTTTCAAAAATAAATTTGCAAGACTTGACAACTTTTTATCTGTCAAGGATATGTTGATAAAACCATTTAACTCTGAAAAATTAAAATCATCAGTTTTTTCTATATTATTTATAATTAACTCGGCTATTTCTTTAGGACTTTTTTTAAGAGTTTTTGCGAGAGAAAAACATCCATTGCATTGAAAATCACATACGCTAGGCAGATTGGAAAAAGAAACGCTTAACTTAGATTCAATTTCACATTTTTTTAAAGCGTTATTTAATATTAATTCAATTTCATTATTAATTAAAATATTTTCCATAATTAATCCATATCCCTTCTTGATTCTAATGCTTTTGCAAGTGTATATTCATCGGCATATTCCAAATCACTTCCTATAGAAATACCTTGTGCTATTCTAGTCACTTTTACACCTAAAGGTTTTAAAAGTTTTGCAATATACATGGCTGTTGCATCACCTTCTACATCAGGATTTGTTGCCATAATAACTTCGTTAACCTTATCATTTTCTATTCTTGTTAAAAGTTCTTTAATATGAATATCATCAGGTCCTTTATGATTAAGTGGACTTATTGTTCCAAATAAAACATGATACACACCATTGTAAGTTTTTATTTTTTCTAAAGCAATAACATCTTTAGGTTCTTTTACAACACATACTGTTTTTCTATCTCTAGTTTGACAAATTTTACAAATTGGTTGATCGGTAAAATTTCCACAAACTTGACAAAACCCTATTTTTTCTTTAGCTTCCTTTATTGCCTCTGCAAATCTAGAAGCTCGTTCTTTATCTCCTTCAATAATAGAAAAAGCATAGCGTTGTGCTGTTTTATAACCAACGCCAGGCAAAGAACGAAAATTTTCAATTAATTTTTCTATAACATCTTCTTGCATATAGATATATTACTCATCTTTTAAATTTCTGTCAAGTTATTAAAAATATAAAAAATAAAAAGTAATAAATAAAAAAAATGATATATCATTAATATCATTTTTCAAACTTATTTACATCATTCCAGGCATTGAAGGCATGCTTTCCTTTTCTTTTCTAGAAATTTGTCCTAAAACATCATTTACTGCACTAACTACTAAATCTTCAAGCATTTCAACATCTTCAGGATCTACAACTTCAGGTTTAATTTTTATTGATTTAAGTTCTCTATTTCCCATCATTTTAACTTCAACCATACCGCCACCAACAGAAGAAGTGAACTCACTTTCTTCAAGTTCTTGTTTTGCTCTAGTCATTTCTTCTTGCATTTTTTGTGCTTGACGCATTAGATTACCTAAATTTGCTCCTCCAAATCCACCAAAATTACCATATGCCATATTTTTATTCTCCTTTTATTATAATAATATCATTAATTTTAGATTTTATGTTTTCAATATCTTCTTCAGCCTTAGTTTTTTCTTTTTGCAAGATTTCAATTTCAACTTTTAAGTCAAGACCTTGCCAACTTAAAGCTCTCTCAATTTCTCTTTTACCTTCTTTGAGCAAATTGGTCAACATTCCATCTTCTGTTTTGATTATAAATTTGTCGTTTTCTATAGCAACATTTACAATATCCCCACACGCTACATGAAGTGCAACCAACCTATGTTCTTTCAAATATAGTACAACTTTTCCCCATACAACTCTAGGACTTAAATTTGTTTTATTTATTATTAAATTGAGTTTTTTTTTGTTACATCTTCTCCATTTACTAAAGAAAGCGCCAAACTTTCTAAAAGTAATCTAGGAGAAAGTGTATATCTAAGTTCATTCTCTGCACCACCAAAAGTTTGCAAATATTTAATAAGTTCTACTTCTTCAAATTTTTGAGATTGCTTTATTAACTTTTCATAGTCTTGAGAAGACAATGTTAAAATATCATTTGCATTTTTACAAGTTTTACAAACAAGTAAATTCCTTGAATGTTTAGCTAAATCTTTCACAAATACTGAAACATTTTTTCCGTTTTGATCAAGTTCACTTATTAAAGTAAGAGTTTTTCCTATATCTTTTTCTTTGATAGCATCTGTAAAATTAATTAACAGGTCATAATCTGTGGAACCTAAAACTTTTTGAACTATCTCATTTGTAATTTTTCCATTAGCATAAGCAAGAATACAATCAGCTATTGACAGCGTGTCTCTAACACTACCTTCACCGGCAGATGCAATACTTTGCAGTGCGTCAGTGTCATATTCTATGCCTTCATTATCAAAAATGTCACAAAGATGTTGCTGTAAATCTTTTACTGAAACAAGTCTAAAGTCAAATCTAGTACATCTTGAAAGGATAGTTTGAGGAAGTTTATGAACTTCTGTTGTTGCAAGTATAAATATTACATGTGCAGGTGGTTCTTCCAGAGTTTTAAGAAGTGCGTTAAAAGCGCTATCAGTCAGCATATGAACTTCGTCTATGATATAAACTTTATATTTAGCTCCAACAGGCATAAATTTAACTTTTTCTCTTAAATCTCTTATGTCATCAACACGATTATTTGAAGCTGCGTCAATTTCAATTATATTTATATCACTTTCATTTTCTAGTCTTTTGCAAGTTTCACATTCTCCACAATATGAACCATCTTTACTATTTTCACAATTAACACTTTTAGCAAAAATTCGAGCAACAGAAGTTTTTCCAATCCCACGCGAACCTGTAAAAAGATAGGCATGACTAATTTTATTTTGAAGCACCTGATTTGCTAGTGCTCTTGTAATATGTTCCTGCCCAATAACTTCAGAAAATGATTTTGGTCTATATTTACGATATAGTGAAAAATGTTCCATATTTCTCCTGATTTTTTCTTTTGTATTATATATCTTTTTTCTATTTTTTCAAAGTAATTTAAAACTTTTATTATTTTTAAATATTTAACTATTATAAAGAACTTGCTATCTGCAAAAGAACACCACCATCAAGGCATGCCCCGCCAATTAAAAATCCATCAATCGATTTTATATTTTTTAAACTAGTAATATTTTTCAAATTTACGCTACCGCCATATAAAATACGCATTTTTTCACTTGCTGAAACAGAAAAGTCGTCTGCTATTATTTTTCTAATTTCTTTAGCGACTTTTGAAATATCTTTTGTAGTTGGAATAACACCTGTTCCTATCGCCCAAATAGGTTCATAAGCAATCATGATATTTTCAAGTTCGTTTTCATAAAGTCCTTTAAAAGCTGTTTCTATTTGTTCTTTTAAAATTTCCATAGTTTTGCAAGCTTTATTTTCAGATAAACTTTCGCCTATACACAATATAATGCTTAATCTATTTTTCAAAGCACTTTTAATTTTTAAGTTTATAATTTTATTATCTTCTTTGAACTTTTTTCTTCTTTCACTATGTCCAATTATTACACTTTGTGCACCACAACTTCTTAGCATATTCCCACTAATTTCGCCTGTGCATTTTCCCTCTTCTTCCTCGCATATATTTTGCCCACCAATTTTAATAGGCTTATCTTCTAATAGATATTTTGCCATTAAAATATAAGTATAAGGCAGCGATAATGTTAAACCTACTTTTTTGTTATCGTTATATCTTGTTGCCAGAAACATCAAATATTCTTTTGTCTCTTGAAAAGATTTATTCATTTTTAGATTTGCTACTAAATATCTCATAATATTTTCTCCTGAATAACTTCAATTGCTGGCAAAGAGCCATTCTCTAAAAATTTCAGTGTAGCTCCGCCACCTGTAGAAATATAATTCATTTTAGAACCTAGATTTAATAGATTGACAGCAGCGACGCTATCGCCTCCACCCACAACTGAATAAGCTTTTGAATTAGCTATCGCCTGAGCAATCTTTGCAGTTCCTTTCCTAAATTTAGCATTTTCATACATACCCATTGGACCATTCCAAAAAATTTGTCCAGCATTTTCAATTTCTTTACTAAAAAGTTCAATTGTCTTAGGTCCAATATCATATCCAACCATATCTTCTACAATTTTATCCGTAGTTATAGCCTTTTGTTTTTTATCTCTTGCCCTTGCACAAACATGGTCAATAGGAAGGAGAAGTTTTTTACCATTTTCCTTAGCATTAAACATAATTTCTCTTGCAATATCTAAACTTTCTGGATAAACAATGCTAGCTCCTATTCCCTTTCCTTTTGCTTGCAAGAAGGTATAAGCCATTGCTCCACCGATAATTATAACATCTGCTTTATCAATAAATTTATTTAATATTTTTACTTTTGTATCCACTTTTGCTCCACCAATAACTGCTACAAAAGGTTTTTTAGGACTTTCCATAACTTGACTTAATTCATTTATTTCTTTTTCCATTAAAAGTCCAATAGCATTAGGAAGTAATCTTGCAACTCCATAATTTGAAGCATTTTGTCTATGAGCAACACCAAACGCATCATTAACAAATATTTTACCTAAAGATGCAAGTTCTTTTGCGAATTTCATGTCGCATGTAGTTTCGCCTTCATAAAATCTTACATTTTCAAGCAATAATACATCCCCATTATCCATCATAGAAATTCGTTCTTCAACTTCTGGTCCTAAAACAGAATTAGAAAAAGTGACATTACATTTCAACTTTTTAGTCAAAAACATAGCTACAGGCCATAGCGACTTTCTTATTTCATATCCTTTAGGTCTGCCAAGATGTGATAAAATGACAACTTTAGCTTTTTTATCACTTAAATATTGAATAGTCGGAATAGCATTTACAATTCTTGTAGTATCTAAAATTTTTCCAGCGTCATCAAGAGGAACATTAAAATCTTCTCTTAATAATACAACCTTTCCTTCAAGGTCTGCTAAATCTCTTATAGTTCTTTTCATAAAAAATCTCCCAAAAATATTTTACAATATATATCAAAAATTTCAAATTAATTTGAATACAAATCTTTCAAAATTTGTAAACTCTTGTCAATGCTATCACTTGTAGCTAAAATTAATTTTGCCTCTTTCGAATTGTCCAGTCCACTAGCATACCATAAAAAGTGTTTTCTTAAATATAGCGTCAACCATTTTTCATCATAATAATTTCTTAAAATTTCAACATGACGATTTATGTAATAAAATTTATTATGTTCTATTTGCTGATTTAAAAGATTAGAAAAAATCCATGGATTACCTTGTGCTCCTCTGCCAATCATAACCCCATTTACTTTAGTATCCAACATTTTATTGTAGCTTTCTTTATCAATTACATCTCCATTACCTATAACAGGAATTTTAAGACAAGCTTTTAAAGATGCAATTTTCTCATAATCTGCTTTTCCACTATAACCCATTGTAGCCGTCCTTGCATGAAGTGTAACAAAACTAGCACCACTTTCTTCACACATTCTTCCAAACTCTTTTGAAATATCATTATCAAATCCAAGTCTAAATTTAACAGATACAGGTCTATCAGTGTGATTTACACAAGCCTTAATTAATTTGCTTGCTAATGAAATATTTTTCATCAAACTCACACCATCTCCATTTTTAACTATTTTAGGAGCAGGACAACCCATGTTTATATCAATAACATCATATTTATCTAATAGTGGATTTTGAACAGCTTGTACTAATACTTCTTCTTCATGACCAAATATTTGCCCTATTTTTATTTTTTCTTTATCAGAACTTATAGTCATAAATTCGGTTTTTTTAGCATTATGCATCATTGCCGAAGCTGAAAGCATTTCGCTTACAGTTGCATCACAACCTAAAATTGAACAAACATCACGAAACCCAACATCGTTTACGCCAGCCATTGGTGCTAAAAATAAATTATTTTTAAAATCAATATTTCTAATTTTCATACAAGAAATATAACTCATTTTAAATATTTTTGCAAATTATTATCTTCACATTATTAATAATAATTTAAAATTAAAAAAAATTAAAATTTTATAACCAAGAATTATTACAATAATTATCTTGAATAAAAACAAAAATTAAGTAAATAATTTTAATGCTTTATTTTTATTGCTTTCTTTGCTTTATTTTATTAATTAACACTTTATAATATTGTAAAAACAAAGGTAATGAACAGATAAAATATATAAAAGCACCACTAATAACAGAAATAATTATAGCTAAAAATCCATTTAAAGAAAATTGTAAAATCTTTAATGTTAAAAACATAACAATACTTGAAAGAATTGGCAGAGTAAATTCAATAAAAGAAATTTTAACAATCCTGCCAAGTTTTATTAAACTACAAATACAAACTATACTTGAATATACTATACTAGAAATAGGTAAAGCAAATATATTCATTTGTGGTAATCTTGAAAAAATTATAACTATTCCTAACTTTGCACAACACCCTATTATATTAAATAATAGTGTATGCATAAAATAACCTTTTGCCTGAAGTAAGGAAAGCAAAAATTGCATTATAGCTGTAAGCAAAATTCCTATTCCACTTAAAAAAGTTAACTGAACAGCAATGTTTAAATAATTTTTCATTGCAGAAGGATAAAGCAAAGGATACAAATTTTGTGCTATAGACGCAATACCAAAAACTAAAGGAACTAATAAAAACCACATTACACTAAACGAATTAGCAATTACTTTACGCTCAGCATCTATATTGTTTTGACTTGAAAGATATGATAACTTAGGCAAAAGCGCAACTGCTACAGATAAAGAAATAATAAGCGGAAAATTTAAAATTGCCCCCACAACCCCAGTTTGAATACCATAAAGAGATGTAGCAACTTCATTTGAAAATCCCGCTAAAGAAAGAAGTGAGATGATAATTAATCCCTCTACAGCTTGTGAAAGTGGATAAATTGCCGAAGAAAATGTTAATGGTAAAACAGCTTTATAAAAATTGTTACTAGAAATATTTTCATTTAAATTTTTTTCAAAAATTCTATTTTTGCTTATAATAAAATACAAATAGATAAAGGCTAAAATTTCAGAAACTGCAATACCTAAGAATGCACCCATCACTCCCTGCCACAAACCATTTTTAGAAAAAAGATAAGCAAATATTAGTCCAAACGCAAATTTCGCCACCTGCTCTATAATTTGACTTATTGCAGTAGGAGTCATATTTTCATATCCCTGCATAATCCCACGAAAAATTCCAATAACACTTCCAAGTGGCAGAAGAAAAATAAAAAGCATATAAATTACTTTAGTATTACTATTACCTTGCAAAGAAGAAATTTGAGAAGAAAAAACCAAAAAAATCAATCCTAAACTAATTGATAATAAAAGCCCAAATTTTAAAGCTAAATAAAAATATCTCTTTGTAGAACTGTAATCTCCTCTTGCTCTAGCACCTGAAATTAATTTACTAAGACCACTATTTAGTCCACTAGACACCAAAACAATTGATAGGGAATACAAACTCATTACCATTTGAAATATACCAATCCCTTCAATTTTAATAATATTTGTTAAAGGAAGTCTAAAAAGTGCACCAAAAAATTTGCACACTAATCCACTTAAAATAAGAATAATAGCTCCCTTGCCAACTGAAGATTTCATAAAAATATCTTGTGAAAAAAGTAAAAAAGTATACAATTTTTTTTCTTAACTATTTACAAATTAAAAATAATGTGTTATTATTTAAATGAAAAGAATTTTAAAGGAGTAAACATGAGCACAAAAAATCCATTTATTATAGATGATAATTATCCTAATTTAACTCCAGTTCAAAAGAAAAAAATAAGAGTTAATAATGTTTATATGATATTAAAGATAGATAAGATTATTCAAAAATTACTGAATGATCAAAAAAATAAAAAATATGAAAACTTAGAAGTTGCTATTTCTAAAATAATAACAGAAATAAATTTAACAGGTAGAATTAAGTTACCATATTCAGATAGCGAAACTGGAGTAAACACGAATAATATTGATAAGAAATTAGCAGAGTTTGCAAAAAAACTAATTAGACAACTTGCTGTTCCAAAAGAACCTAAAATGGCTGAATACGGCTCTAATTACGGAAGTTTTCATGAAGATTATAATAAATACAAAAAATCATTAGAAGAATATAAAAACTTTGTATCAAATTTTAAACAATCAAATTTTTATCAATTATATTCTTATCTTATCGATGGCAAACTTTCTCAAGGCGTAGGAAAATACTACTGGTCAAAATATAAACAAGTAAAAGAAGGTATAAATTATACTAATTCTCTTACAGCAGCATTTGACTTTTATCAAAAAAATGGAGATAAAATAGGTTTAGATATACCAAAACTCTTTGACTTGTCTTTTGAATCAAACACAAGTAAAGGTTTAACAATTAAAGAAAATAATACTCTTTCTCATTATGATCAATATTATTCTGTTGATTCTATAACTAGAACACTAGAAATATTAAGAACTGGAAAATTTAACGAATACTACGAAATTGACGAAAAAGATATTGATGATATATCATTAGGTTAAATAAAAAAAACTACAAAATTAAATTTGTAGTTTTTTTTATTTAATTTTTAAAACAATTTATAAATTTCTTTCTTCTCCAAAATTTTCAAGTTCTTCTCCAGAAGATACTTTTTCTCCATTAACTGCTTCCGGACTACCCAAAGACTCCTCACTTAAATCTACGATGTTTACGTCAGTCAATTCTGATTTATCATTTTCTTTCTTGTTTTCATCTTGTTTATCTAAATTATTTGCAGGATTTGATAACAATTCTCCTTTATTTGAATTTGAAATACTTGTTCCAGATTTTGAATCTGAAGGAGCATTATTTTTAGAAGATTTGTCATCGCCAGATTCAAAAGGTTCCCATTCTTCACCTTCATCACTGCTTTCTTTTGTTTTTTTAGAACTTGATTTTACACTCTTTGTAGATTTTTTAGCAGATGAAGAACTTGATTTAGATTTTTTAGCGCTTTTTACAGGCTTAGTTGATAAAGTTTTATCAGATTTAGCATTGTCATTTTTTTTCATTACTTCGATTGCTGCAGGTTTTTGTTGAACATTTTCTATTGCCTTTATAGATGCATTCATTTCTTTTAAAACTTGATTTAATTTTTCTTTTGGTATTGGTAATTTATCAAACCCACCTTTTTCGTTTATAGCTCTATCTAACATGTTTTTATAATCAATGTATTTATATTTACTTTCTTTTACACTAGGATCTAATTCTAAAATCAGTTCTTTATATCTTTTTAAAATTTCAATTCCCTCTGGTCCAGCTTCTTCAAGTAATTTTAACATTTGTTCTAGATATCTGCTTGCTGCTAAATTATATAACCCAGCTACAAACATTTCTAAATCAATATGGTCTTGCATTAGCATTGCTAAAGAAGGAATTCTTGCATCTTCATTTATAATAGCCACATCAACTAGATTAAAAGCTTTTCTTACATTTATTCTAAAATATCCATTATAATCATCTACAAAGTCAGCTATGTGAGAAACAATATATTCTTGTTCAAAAACAGAGTCCGTTTTCTCGGATAAATAGAGTGAAGCTTTAGCTTTATTATTTTCAAGCATTGTAATTTGAATTTCGAAGAAAAAATATTTTTTCATATAGTATGAATTAGCACGAAAATAATTTTCTCCACTATCACTAATTTCTTTATATATTTTAACTAAATCTGCTTTTATATCATCTTGAATTATATATTTCCCACTTCTAGTAAACTTACCAACGAGTTTACACTTTATAGAAACCATTTTTAACATTGTTCTATAATATGATATCATTTCTTCATCTGTTGTTTCAATACCAGTCCCGAAAACTTTTAAAGGTTTTACTACTTGTGCATCATTATTTTTATTTTCTTGATTTTTATTTTCTTGACTAGATGAATCTGCAGATGTCTTGTTTGATTCATTATCTTGTGCGAAAAAAATTTTACCTTTGTCTAATAAATTATTAACATTATTTTTCATGTTTAAATTATAGACTAAAAAAAAGAAAATTACAAGTTATAACACTAAATTTAGTAAATTTACAATAGTCTTTTTTTTATTTTTTTGCGTTGTTATTTAAAAAACTTATACAATATGGTTTTTCATTAATTGCATTTAAAGTTATTCCATTAGAAACACATTTACCATTATGATTAAAAAGACAAGTTGCTTTACAATTTATTTCCATTGTTTTACTATCTCTTTGAGGAGCATACTCTGGAGTTTTATCAAAAAGTGATCTTGTAGTATCATCAACTTTTTTATTTGTATCTTTTTCATATTTAGAACAAATAACATTTCCATCAATCAAAATTTCTTTCGCCTTGCAAGTAAATTTATCATTATACATGCATTGTCTTTTTCTACATCTAATATCCATAAAGTCTCCTTATTATATTTATTGACAAACATTTGACAATTAAACTAAAAAAAAATAAAATAACTAAAAAGGAGTAAATATGAAAGTATTATTACTAGTAGATGTAAAAGGAACAGGAAAAAAAGGAGAAATAAAAGAAGTATCTGATGGATATGCTAATAATTTTCTTTTAAAAACTGGAAAAGCAAGAAAAGCTGATACAAGTGCACTAAGTGAAAATAAAATAAAAAAACAAGCTGAAGAATATCACAAAGAAATGGAAAAACAACAAGCTGAAAAATTAGCTGAACAAATAAAAAATAAAACAATAATAATTGAAATAAAATGTGGTGAAAACGGAAAAACTTTTGGCTCTGTGACAGCTAAAGAAATAAGCCAAAAATTATCTGATTTAGGATTTGAAATAGATAAAAGAAAAATAGAACTTAAAGAACCTATAAAAGTAGCAGGCGTTTATCAAATAACAATTAAACTTCATCCAGAAGTGAAAACTGAATTAAAAGTTGAAATTGTGGGTGTATAATATTTAGGAGTACCAATGAAAGTATTAATTTTTTCTATGACTTGTGGACAAGGTCATAATATGATTGCAAAAAGTCTTGAAGAAAGCTTTAAAGACTATAATGCCGAAGTAAAAATTTCTCAATTTTATCAATCAGAAAAAATGATAAAAAAAGGAAATAGAGATTATTTATTTGCTTGTAAATATATTCCTCATATATACCAATTTGTATGGAATAAACTTAGAAATAAAAATCATTACAATGGAAAATTACCAACTTTTGCTAAAAAAAGTTTTAATTATTTTATTAAAGAAATTCAATCATACAATCCAGATATTATTGTTTGCACACATCTTTATGCAAGTGCAATTATATCCTATATGAAAATAAATAATATGTTAAACAAAAATATTATTACTGCTACAATATTGTTTGATTTTTGTCTTGCTCCTTATTGGGAATATTCTAAAAATGTTGATTATATTTTTCAACCTTTTGAAAATACCACAAATGCACTTATTGAAAAAGGTTTTGATAAAAATCAAATTGTTACATTAGGAATGCCCGTAAGAAAAGTTTTCAAAGAGCCTTACAATTCAGATGAACTTAAAAATCAACTACTCGGGAACACAAAAACTACTATATTAATACAAGGTGGTGGCGGTGGAATAGGCAAAAATGACAAGCTTGTCTTTAATCTACATAAAAACATAAAAGATATAAATATTATATGTGCAAATGGAAGCAATAAAAAAACTTATAATAAAATTGAAAAATATATAAAAAAATATAATACAAATAATATTTACAATTTATCATTTACTGATAAACTCCCTCTATATATGAAAGCAAGTGATATAATTGTTACCAAAGGTGGAGGTAATGGAATTAGCGAAATATTAGCAATAAAAAAACCTTTTATTATAAGAGAAAAAACAATAATAAATGAAAAGATTAATAAAAAAATGTTGATAAAAGATGGTATTGCTTTAGGGATAAATAAACCTAGCGAACTTGCAAATGTAGTTAAACAATTGCTACAATCTCCAAATCTTTTATCAAAACTCAAATTTAATATTGATAATCTTTCAAGACCAAATGCTTCAGATGATATAGCAAAATTTTTAATTAATAAAATAAACGAAAATAATAAAAATAATTAATTAAATTTATAAAAAGATAATATAAAATTAATTTTAATTATTAAATAAATAATTTAATTAATTTTAAATAAAAA
>CASEOW010000015.1 GCA_949289785.1 uncultured Bacillota bacterium
CGCCATGGGCGATTCGAACGCTCGACCTTCTGTTCCGTAGACAGACGCTCTATCCAGCTGAGCTAATGGCGCATATTAAGTTTTTTGACTTCTTTTTTATGGGAGAAAATCGAACCCCAGACCTTTCGTTCCGTAGACGAACGCTCTATCCAGCTGAGCTATGAACGCATTTATTTTTTCATAACATTGATATTATATCATGTTTCTTATTAAATTGCAACAATATTTCTTTATTTATTTTTTAGTGAATTATACATTTTTATTACAAAAAAGACATATTAAATAATTTATTTTAATATGTCTTATTGATTATTCAAATAATTTTTTTAAATCTATATTTGGATATAAATTTTTTTCTATTATATTTTTAATCATTTTTTCCAGTTCAGTTTTTTTAGGTATCCCATTTTGTGGTGTTTCGTGTCTTATTTTCATTGAACTAGCTATTATAGCACGTATGATCGATTGTTCTAAATTAAATTCATTTATTAGCCCTGCAACGAAATTTCCATTAAATGTATCACCAGCTCCTGTTGTATCAACTATTTCACCTAGTTGAAGTGCAGGTAGATGAATGAGTTCTTTTCCATCATGATATATAACTCCTTTTTCTCCTAAAGTTACTATTAATTTATTAGGATATTTTTTTACAACATTTTCTGGTTTTTCACCATTAAACATTCTTAAACATTGTATTTCATTTGCAGTAATAAAACTTACTTTTTCAATAATATCTATATTTTCTTTGTCATGGATATTTAAATAATCTGGTCTAGAAGGTGTTAATACTAAAGTTTTTTTATTCTCATAGCAAAAGTCAACTAATGATTTTAAAAATTGTTTAGGTGCTTTAAATTGACTTACAATTAATTTTGCATTTAATATTAATTCTCTATTTTTTTCGATTAAATTTTCATCAAAGCTATCTATTGCACTTGTCATTCTTTTTATTTCATTATCACCATTTTTATAGTAATAAGTGCTAGTGAAGTCGTTATATACATCTGGGTCTAATTCAATATAAAAAGTATCAACATTGTTTGATTTTAAAGTATTTAAAATTAAATTTGTTGTTGATTTTTCATTTTTTTTAGCGCTTAGTCTTGTTAAAATTTTTACATTTGCACCTGCTAATGATGCGCTTATAGCTTGATTTGCACCTTTTCCTCCAGCTATTAAAACATTAGGTTTTTTAGGGAAAGAGAAATTGTTGTTTTGATAATATTTTTTATCTAAACTACATCCTCCAATAACTAAAACATAATCATTTTTCATAATCTCTCCTATAATAGTATATTACATTCTTTTTTTATATTAGTCAAACTTAAATTAACATATTTATTTAATTATTATCAAAAATTTTGAAATTGAAATATAAAATGTTAAAATATTTTAATGAAAAATTATGATTTAAACTACGAAAATAAATATAACAATATGATTATTGCAGGGACTGATGAAGCAGGTAGAGGACCATTAGCAGGTCCTGTAGTTATAGCTTGTGTAATAATGCCTTTGGAGCAAGAAAAAATAATTGATGGCGTAAATGATAGCAAAAAACTTACTGCTAAAAAGAGGCAAGAATTATATCCTAAAATTTTAAAAAATGCTTTGAGTTATTCAATAGTTGAAATTGATAATTGCACAATTGACCAAATAAACATTTTAAATGCAACAAAACTTGGTATGAAAAAAGCATTAGAGAGTCTATCTATCAAACCAGATATTATTTTAACTGATGCAGTCAAAATAGACACTGATATTATTCAAGAAAATATTATAAAAGGGGATAGCAAAAGTTATAATATTGCTTGTGCTTCAATTTTGGCTAAAGTTTATAGGGACAATCTTATGGAAGCTTTTGACAAAGAATATCCTCAATATCAATTTTCAAAGCACAAAGGATATGGAACTAAGTTACATATAGAAAATTTAAAAAAATTCGGCAAATGTAAAATTCACAGGGATACTTTTATAAAGCATTTTATTTAAATATAAAAATATTTTTTAAAAGTATTGTAATTGATAATTAAAAATGATAAACTATTAATGCAAAAAAAATAAAAGGAAAATTATGAAATCTATATACAAATATTACAAAGAAAGACTTATTGAAATTAGTGGTAAAAATAGAAGTTTATATTCAAAAAATATAAGTAAAAAATATTCTTATGATATAGGTAAAGTTATAGGAAATGATCAAACAGAGTTTGATAATTTTTATAATTTTATTTGGAAAGGAAAAAGATTAGGTTATGAACTTATAAAAAAAGAAGCTAAAGAAAGATTATTTAAAAATTTTAATATTGAGAGTAAAATAAAATCTTCTTTTGTCGATACTTCAAATTTATCAATTGAAGAGAAAAGAAGTGAAAATTTAAGAAGAGAGAGATTAAAGAGAGAAGAAACTAAAAAAGTTTTAATTTCTCAAGTGACAAACTTGAAATCTTTAAAAAGAGAAATAGAAGAATTTGCCAAAGAAACTGGAAGATATGAAATGTTTGTTGGCTATCCTTTTGTCACAGGAAATATTGGAAAGGATATATTAATTAAAGCTCCTTTAATTCTTTTTCCTGTAACAATTAATATTGATGATGATACTACTGTTAGTTTAGAAGTTAAGAGTGGAGAATTAGTTCAATTTAATAAAGTTCTTCTTCTTGCTTATGCTAAACAACATAGATTAAACTTTGAAGGATTATTAATGGAATTTGATAATCTTATGGATTACAAGCTTAAATCAGTCAAAGATGTTTTAGATTATCTATCTGCTTATGGATTTGAGTTTAATATTGACAAAAATTTTGATAAAGGGTTAATTAGTTTTGATAATGTTTTAGAACCCTCGTTTAAAGACGATGTTTTAACTATTCAAAATGCTTGTGTTATTGGTAGATTTCCTCTTGCAAATGCAATTTATAATGATTATACAGTTTTGCAAAAAAAGCATCTTTCTTCTGATGCTATAGATCAATTATTGGAAGGAAAATCTGCTAAAAAGATAAAAAAACAAACAAATGAAATTTTTACAATTAATGATTTAGATTATGCTCAAACAAGTGCAATAGAAAAATTAAATCAAACAGGCAATCTTGTTATTTATGGACCTCCTGGAACTGGTAAATCTCAAACTATTGTTAATATTATTTCAGATGCCATTTGTAAGAATAAAAGAGTTTTAGTTGTTTCTCAAAAGAAAGCAGCACTTGATGTTGTTTTTAATCGTTTAAAATCTTTAAATAATAAATGTATGTTTATAACTGATGCAGAAAAAAATAAAGTTGAGTTTTATGATCGTTGTAACAAAATGCATCAGGCAGTTTTATCAAGCAATCAGACAAGTGCTAATATAGAAGATTTTGAGAGAGTTAAAGAATATATTAATGAAGAAATAGAACAACTTAAGACAATATCTGATGCTTTATATCAAAAAACTTCTTTTGGTTTATCTTTACAACAAATGTATGCAAATAGTGCTAGGATTGGTAAAAATAGTAATGACTATGTTATTTATAAGCAAATGCTTAAAAATAAAGAAATTATGAGTATGGATTATAATACTTTGCATCAAACATTGCGTGTAATAAAAGAAAAAAATAAAAGTGACTTATATTACAGATACATAGAATTAAAGAAAAATAATCCATTAATTGACCATATCAAATCAAATGTTGATATTCATGTAATTAATCAAACTAAAACTTATATAAATGGCTTAATAGCAAAAACTATAATTCCTTTTGATACAGCATCTCATCCTCATGCAAGACAATTAATGGTTTATATGCTTGAAAATGATATTGTTGATATCGATAAAATGAAGCCGTTAGTAAAAATGATTTCTAAAATAGATTATTCAAATCTACATACTCAATTAAACTGGTCGAAAATATTTTTCCCTGCTTATCCATTTGTTAAAAGCAAGATTAATAAAAAAGAAAAAGAAATAAAAGAACAATTTGAAAATACAATTAATGATTTGCAACAATATATAACTAATTATTCATTACTTGAAAAAGTGCTTGATCGTAAAGGTTATTTGATGACTATTGATAATATTATAAATGGTAATACAATATTTTTGAAACTTTTACTTAGCGCTTTAGATGATTATGTTGAAGTAAGAGATATTAATATTTCTTTGAAAGAATTAACAAAAGAAGAAAAAACTGTTTTAAGTTTTGCTTTTATAAATTCAAAAACTTTAAAACAATTTAAAGAAATTATTTCTAAATTGTTAGAAATAAGAATTTATCACGAAACAATACAAGGTGAGGAAGAATACAAAAGCGAGCTTTCAAAAATTATAGATTTTGAAAATATCAGAAATAGAATTTTATCTTTAAAGGAAGAAGAAAAAAATATATCTATAAATCTTTGTATGGATAAATTTAAAAAAGAATATATTGAATTTTATAATAATAATGAGGATAATAAAAACTATTTATATCAAATTACAAAACAACAAGGTTTAATGCCTATTCGTAAAATGATGGAATTATATGGTGAATATCTTATAAAATTATTCCCTTGTTGGCTTTTATCTCCAGAAAGTGTATCTACAATTTTTCCTTTAAATAAAAACCTTTTTGATATTATATTATTTGACGAAGCAAGTCAGGTGTTTATTGAAAATACATTACCTACAATATATAGAGGTAAATATATTGTTGTTGCGGGGGATTCTAAACAATTAAGACCAACTGCTACATTTATGAAAAGATATATGGGTAATGATAGTGATGAAGAATTAGATCTTGCAACTCAAGCGGCTCTAGAAGTAGAGAGTTTACTCGACCTTGCAACCTCGAGATATAACAGCACTAATTTAACTTATCACTATAGAAGTAAAAACGAAGAGTTAATAGATTTCTCCAATTATGCCTTCTATGATGGAAAACTTCAAATTGCTCCTAATATTTCTAAAAATATTGGAAATAAACCAATAGAAAGAATCAAAGTTAATGGAAGTTGGATAAATCGAAGAAATAGTGAAGAAGCAAGTGCTATTGTAAATTTATTAAAAAAATTAATTAAAAATAAAAGAAATAAAAGTTCTATTGGAATAATTACTTTTAACACTGAACAAGAATATGCTATAGAAGATGCGATAGATAAAGAATGTCAAAAAGACTCCGCATTTAGAGATGCATATTTGAAAGAATTAAACAGAAAAGAAAATGGAGAAGATATATCAATTTTCATAAAAAATCTAGAAAATGTTCAAGGTGATGAAAGAGATATAATCATTTTTAGCATTGGTTATGCAAAAAATGAATATGGTAAAGTTGTTGCTCATTTTGGTTCGCTATCAGTTGAGGGCGGAGAAAATAGATTAAATGTTGCAATAACTCGTGCAAAAGAGAAAATTTATGTTATTACAAGTATAGAACCTGAAGAATTGATGGTTGAAGGTAGTAAAAATGCTGGTCCTAAAATATTTAAAAGTTATTTAAAATATGTAAGGGCAGTATCAAATAAAAAGAAAAAAGAAGCTGAATATATTTTAGATAGTTTTAAACCTCCAAAGGTTGAAACAAATGAGCCTATAATAGATAATCAACTAGAAGATTACATAAAAAAAGAGTTAGTTAAGTTAGGTTATGAAGTTGAAACAAATTTAGGAAACACAGATTATAAATTATCACTTGCAGTATATGATAAAAAATTAGATAGATATTTATTAGGTATTGAATGTGATTATCAAGCTTTCAAAAGTAGTGAATCTATAATGGAACGTGATGTTTATAGAATAAAATTCTTAGAGTCAAGAGGTTGGGATATTATGCGTGTTTGGAGTAGAGATTGGTGGCATAATAAAAATAAAGTTATATCCAACATTATTAAACAAATTAATATAAATAAAAAGAAATATGCTGAAAGTAAATAATTAATTCATTTTAATGTGACTGATTAAATTTTTAAGTTTTAGTTTAAAATTTTGGAGGAAAAGCAATGGAAAATAAAGATTTAAAATCTATTGAACATTTGTTTGGAAAAAGTTTTGCAAATTTATGCAAAAATTTATTTGAAGTTACTCGAAAAAATGAAGAAATTATTTGCAAAACAATAATTGATAGTTTTGCTCCAAATTTTGAATTATATAAAGATATAGTAGAAAATAATTGCATAAAAGAATTTAAAGAATATATAAATATTTTGTGTAATAATGAAAAAAGAGAAAATTCTTTAAAAAAAACATCAAAAGAACTTTTTGATGAAGCAGGTTATATTCTTTATCCTGAATGTAAAACTGAGAAAGAAATTAAAAAATTTAAAAAATATTATGTTAAAGGTGAAGAACTTGAAATTTTTAATGGTGGAAGTTTAAAGGGATATAGAGTTTGGTTTGCAGTTAAGAAAAATGCTGATAAATTAAAAAGAGAAGATTTTAAAGAGCCAAAAATACAAGATGATTATTCAACTAGTGTTATTAACATACTATATGATAGAGGGTTAGGAAGTCAAATTTTAATTCAAAATAGATATAATGATTTAGTATCTGGTTCAATTTTTGATAATAATCTTGATAATATAAAAGAGGGATTAAAATATACTTTCGTGGAAGATTATGGTATTAACTTAGACACTGAAATGTTTGCTAGAGATTATGGACATCATTTAGATAAAAAATATTATTCGCTTTCTATTCCAAACTATGTTCAATCAGTTGATGGCAAGCTCTACAAATATAATTTAAAAAGTTATAAAACTTATTTTTGCAACGATAATGTAATTATAGATGATGGAAGAGTGCTGGAATTCGACAAAAACAGATTTTTGGTTTTTGAAAATTTTATTCTTGATTTGAAAAATAAAAAGATACATCAATATTTAAACAAAGAATATGAATCCGCAAATGGAAATTTAGAAACTAAAGATTTTTTTCCTAAAAGCATAGGAAAAATAGAAAAATTAGAGATTAAATCAATTGCAAATAATTTTAAAAAAATTATTATAAAACCTGAAAACTTGAAAAAAAATGTAATTATTTTTTTAAACAACAATAATGAGATAATAGGCTATTCAAATCCAAATGTAAAAATTATAAATAGTGTATTTTTAAATTCAAATATAAAATTAGAATATTTAAATCTACCTAATGTTGAAGAAATTAAAAATTATTTTTGTTGTAGTAATTTGTGTTTAAAAGACATTATATTAAATAATGTAAAAAAAATAGGTAATAGTTTTTTATATAGTAATGAAATATTGGAAAACATAAAATTACCAAAAGTGAAAACTATAGGTAATTACTGCTTATGTAAAAACACTAATATTAAAGTATTAAATCTTCCAGAAGTTGAAAATATAGGTAATTGTTGTTTAATAAATAATGAAATTATTAATAAATTAAATATTCCTAAAGTTAAGAAAATAGGTGTAAACTTTTGCTATAGCATTAAAACAAATAATATAGTTTATAACTTTTGTTTAGATAACAACTCAAAAACAAATTTTAATAAGGAGTTGTGATAAAAATACAAATATTTGAGCATATAATAAAAGAAAGAAGATAATAAAACATTAAAAATTTAAAATTTTGTAACATTTTGAATTTGCTTTTATAATATGATATTAGGCAAAGGAGAAAATTTTGAGTTACATAGGTATTACTGTTTTAGGAATTTGTTTTATATTTTTAATGACAACGCTGGGCGCTAGCGTTGTTTTTCTTTTTAAGAACAATGTTAGTGATAAAATCAATAGTTTATTTTTAGGGTTCGCTTCTGGTCTAATGATTGCCGCTTCAGTTTGGTCTTTAATAATTCCTTCCATTGAGCAATCTGAAAGTTGGGGTAAACTAAGTTTTATTCCTGCGTTTGTGGGTATTGTTTTAGGAGCGTTATTTTTAATATTACTCGACAAAATTGTTATAAAAATACTCAATAAAAATAAAAAAAATCCATATAAAAAGGGACTTTCAAAACCTTTAAAACTTTTTATAGCTGTAACTCTTCATAATATTCCTGAAGGTTTAGCTGTAGGATTGGCATTCGGTAATGCATTCATAATGGGTGAGTATACTGCATTTTATTCAGCTTTATGGCTTGCTATAGGAATTGGTATTCAAAATTTTCCTGAAGGAGCAGCATTAAGTTTACCTTTAAAAGAGGAATGTAATTCAAAGAAAAAGGGCTTTTTATATGGTTTTTTAAGTGGAGCTGTTGAACCTATAATGGCTATCTTAGGGATTTTTATTTCAACTTTTCTTTCAAATATTATGGCTTGGTTGTTGGCTTTTTCAGCAGGTGCAATGCTATTTGTAGTAGCTGAAGAGTTATTACCAGAGGCTAAGTTTAAAAGTGGATCAGTAATAAGCACATTAGGTTTTATTCTTGGTTTTGTTTTTATGATGATTCTTGATGTCGCGCTTTAGTTTTTATGCATAAATATATTATGTTTGTTTAAAATAATTTTAAATGAATTATATTTTTAATCAAATAACTTCAAGATGGAGGCATAATGTATTTTAATTATCATGCTAAAGTAAAAAAACTGATATTAGATGGAGAGTTAGAAAGATATGAGTTTGTAGATGATTATAATGGTATAAGTCCAGCATTAGTTTTGTATTTTAAATCTCATTCACCAATGCCAATTAGGAATTATCGTTGGGAAGAATATTTACCTTTTTTGATGATGTATTGTGATAAAATTAATGAAATAAAAAAAAATACATAAAACTTTTGACATAATATTAAAAGTGAGTATAATTATATATAGGAGGAAAGAATCATGGCTACAAAAAAGACAACAAAGTCATCATCTTCTTCAACTACTAGAAAAACTAGAAGTGTTTGGGGATTGAATAAGGTTTCATTTTGGACAATAGTTGCGGTAACATTCCTTTACGCTGTAGCGTTAGTGCTTTCTGCATGTGGAGTTAACTCTAAAGTTGTAAGTGCACTTCAAGGTGTTGCTACTGCTATAATGATTATTATTGTTTCAATTCTTGCTTGGAGATATGTTAGACCAAAACCATTTGTTTGGAAAGTGCTCTATGTAATTTGTCTTCTTATTGTGATTGCAGGTATCATAGTTCCACTAGTAGTTTAATAAAAAAGCCCAAAAGGCTTTTTTTTATTTATAATTTATTTTTTGTAAAAATTAAAAATTTTTAAAAAAAACAAAAAAATTAAAAAAAATTATTTTCTTATTGATAAATTGCGCAAAATATATTATAATCTATATCATGAGAAAAGAGTTGAATTTGGATAAATCTAATGAAAAAGTTATAAAAACAAATAGGTTAATTTTACCATGCCTTTTTGTTATTTTTGCAATTATACTTGAGATAGTAAACTATTTGTATTTAGGGTTTACCGATTCAAATGGAAATATAATGTTTTTGCCAACATATTTTTTATTTGATATTGCAATTATAGTAATGCTTGCAGGTGTTATTTATGTTTCTTATAATAAAATAGCAATGCAAATTTTATTTTATTTCTTTTTAACTTTTCAATTTTTAATGAATATTGTTAATTCAACAATGTATTATATTTTCGGAGACATATTATCTTTTGATTTATTAAAATTGGGTGCTGAAGCTACTTCTGCAATTACAGTTGATTTTATTGATTGGATAGGAGTTGCCATTAATGTTGCTGTATTTGCAGTGATGGTTACAATAACAATTTTGATTACTAAATTTAATAAAACTACCTTTAAAATAAAAAATTTTTCTACTAGATACATTGTTGTTGCAGTATTTATTCTTTTAGAATGTTTTGGATTAACAATGTTTCAAATACAAACCGCAACACTTACTCAGGCAACATCTGCCCAAACAGAAATAGAAACAAGTGATGAATATCTTTGGGAAAACTTTCAATTTAAAACGGATGCTTTCAAAAAATTCGGGTATTATGGTTTTTATACAAAGAGTGTTTTAAATTTAATTTTTGGCAATTATATAGACGAAGAAGAATATAACGAGTATCAAAATTATATTGATAACGGATATCAAAGTAAAAACGAAGATGTTTTACTGTATGGAGATAATTTAATCGTAATTTTATGTGAAAGTCTTGATTGGTATGCAATAGATCCTATTAATACTCCTACTATTTGGAATATGATATATGGTGATAATGCAGTTGTTTTTGATCAATTTTATGCTAGAAATAGAACTAACATTAGTGAAGGTATTGTTCTAAATGGTTCAATTCCTAAAGATTCTTTGATAAGTGAAGCTTATGCAAATGGTTATTCTTTTGATTATTCACTTCCTAATATATTTAAGAGTGTTTCTAATGGTGAAAATGTTACTACTTCATACATACACGCAAATTATGGTAGTTTTTATGATAGGGAAACCACACACGGAGTAGATGGGGAAGGTTTTGACAATTTTATTAGCTGGGAAGATTATACAGGTGATTATGACTATAATTATTTTGGAGATTGGATACCTGATCTTGAATTCACTTCAAATGTTATGGACTATATTATACCTGATGAGGACAGATTTTTCACTTTCATTGCTACTTTATCGACTCATGGACCTTATGATTATCAGAGAGAAAGTTTAAGTGATTGTTATTTACAATTTGAAGAAAACTATGATGAATTTGAAAAATGGTTTACTGAAAATACAGATTATATTATTCCTGCAAATGAAAGTGATTTTGAACTTTTTAAAAATTATAAAGCTTCAATGATAGATTTTGATAATACAATAGCTAATCTTATAGAAGAACTCAAAAAGCGTGGAAGATATGAAGACACTTCAATTTTGATGTTCGCAGATCACAATTCTTATTACAGTGATTTATGCTATAAAATTAAAGGAGTAGAAAAATCGGATAATAGTAATACTTATATAAATAATATTCCTATGATATTGTATAGTCCAAAACTTGTTAATGGTACAAGTTATTTTGCAAGTGATTTTTGTAACACATATGATATTTTGCCAACATTATGTTATTTATATGGACTTCCTTCTAACAGTAATTTATATCAAGGATATAATATATTTTCTTCACAAATAGAAAATTCTTTCTTTGCATCAAACCTAAGTGGAATGTTTGTAAAAGACATTTATAGTCAAAATATATCAGATGTTGTTGTTCTTAGTGATGAAGTTACAGAGCAAGATATACAGCACTTTAAGAGTATTGCTAATAAATTTTATGAAAAACAAGCTAAGATAGAAAAAATTTATAAAAATGGTATTAATGGTAATATTAAATTATATTAATTATTAATAAGTCAAATTAATTATTAATAAGTCAAAATAAAAGACCAAATAATTTTGGTCTTTTTTATTTGTTAAAAATTTCTTTATATCACTTTATTTATTTTTTTTGAATATAATATTCTATGTTCTCAAAAATCATACTTTCAAAAGAAAATTTAATACATAATTTAAAAATAGTTAAAGATATATCAAAACACAAAATATGTGTTATGATAAAAGCAAATGCATATGGTCATGGAATTAAAGAAGTAATTTCTATTTTGGACAAAGAAGAAAATTTTTATGGTGTTTCAAACCAATCTGAAGCTTTGTATGCAAGAAAATATACAGATAAAGAAATAATTGTTTTTGGTGCTTGCGAAGATTATCTGACTTGTATGAAAAATGATATATCTTTTGCACTTTTTTCATATAAAATGGCAAAAGATATTATTAAATTGGCTAAAAAAAGTAATTTAGAACCTAAATTCCATCTTTGTTTAAATACAGGAATGAACAGATATGGTATAAAAAGCATAAAAGAGCTAAATAAAATTATTAATATTTTAAAAAAATATAATATGAAGCTTTTTGGTATTTATACACATTTTTCTTCTCTTACTACTGATAAAAATTATACAGATAAGCAAAAATCAAAATTTTATGAATTCGTCAAATTTTTACCTAAGAAATGGAATACTATTACTCATGTAGGAGGGGGAAATAGCATATTTGAAAATATTGATTGTGATATGAATAGGGTAGGCCTAGAAATATATGGATATGGCAATAATCTAGTAAAGCCTGTTTTGTCAGTTTTTAGTCAAATTGTGGATATTGTTAGGGTAGAAAAAAACGAACATATAGGTTATTTATGTGGATATACTGCAAATAGCAATATGATTATTGCTACCATTCCTCTCGGATATGGTGATGGTTTAACAAGAAAAATGTCAAATAGACTGAAAGTAGAAATTGGTAATCAAATAGTTAATAATGTTGGTAATATATGCATGGATGCATTTATGGTTGATATAAGCAAAATTAAATGTAAAATTGGTGATAGCGTTACTATAATGAAAGATGCCGGAGATTTTGCTAAGTTAATTGAAAGTACTGAATATGAAGTGTTAACTAACTTGGGAAAATTTAGAGGGGATAGAATAATTATATAGGTCTTTACAAATTAAATAAAATATGCTATAATAAAGCAAATGGACTTTGATAAATTTAGTATAAAAGAAGAATTAAAAAACGAGCTTAAAGAAACAACTCAAAATCAAATTAAATCTGAGGATCTTGAATTTGATGAAAGTATAGATGATAAATTTACTAGCTCAGTTTTCAATAAATACAAAAATGGTGTAGTGCAGAACAAATGGTTTATTGTTTCTGGTGCTTTATCTATTGTGTTTGGAATTTTATGTGTTATTGTTATGTCGGTAGTAGGTATAGTTTTTGCTACTTCTACTCAATACATTGACGAATTGGCATCTGGAGAAGACTATCAAGCACAAAAAAATAAAATATTAATTTGTTGTATCATATTCCCTATAATAGGAATTATTAGCATTTTAGTAGGTATTAAAATTTTATCTTTTTCAAAATATTCAAAAGAAAAATTAATTGAAAAAGTTGGGGAAATTATAGGATTTTCATTTTTACAATTTATATTTAGCGCATTAATAATAGTGATATTTACTATCATCGGATATTTTACAGGTGTCGGTAGTGACTATGGAGCAATTTATTATAATAGAATTGATAGAGGGGAAACTTCAAAAAGACTGTCTGATGCTAGGATGCTTTATGAAAATCAACTTATTGATGAAAAAGAATATAGAAAAATAAAAGAAGAAATTTTAAATGATGATTATGTAAATAAAATATAGAATAATAAAAATAGTCTATAAATTAGTGGACTATTTTTTTATTTATAAATAATCGTACTAAATTTAAAAACATATTGAAATATTGATAATTGTGTGATATAATATAAGTTGTAGAATAACTAAGGAGAAAATTATGTGTTTTTTTAATAAAAAGAAGAAAGAAAAAAAAGATATAAAAAATGTTGAACAAAATGAAAATAAGGAAGTAAAAGTCGAACAATCTAAAGAAGAACAAAAAAAAGAAGAAATCAGTTCTCAAGATAAAACAAAAAAAGCTGTTTATAGAGTTCTTTATGATAAAGAAGATAAACTTTGGAAAATTAAAAAAGATGGAGCTAAAAGAGTTATAGATTCTAAAAAAACAAAGGAAGAAGCTTTAGTAAGAGTTCAAGAACTTTCTGACAGTCAAGATACAAAATTTGTTGTTTACAAAAAAGATGGTAAGTTTCAAAAAAAAGCAAATTTGAATTTAAAAAATGATAACAAATAGTATATTAATGATTAAAAATAGGTAAATTTTTACCTGTTTTTTTGTTTATATTAATTTAAAGATTTTTTATTATATTTTGAAATATAATATATCTATGTTATTATAATTAATGGTGGAATATGGCAAAAATAATAAATTATAAAAATAAATTTAAAATTTTATATCAAAGAATAAAAAATATTAATGGTGTTTATTTTGAAATAAAATTTAATGCAGGCGGTTTTAATGATTTTAAAGGAAAAGCTGGACTTGCTCATTTTTGCGAACATGTTTTAATGGGATTTTCAACAAAAACACATTCAAAATTGGAAAGACGAGAGTTAATGAAAAAATTTGTTTACTATAATGCTGGAACTTCTTTTACATTTATGAATTTTAGAATTGCCGTTCCTTATTGGGATTTAGAAGAAGCTCTAGATTTAATGACGGAACCATTTTTAAATTTGAAGTTAGAAAATAATGAATTTGAAGCAGAAAAGAAAATAATAGAAGATGAAATAGTTACAAGAGTTAAAAACAATACAATGATTGCTGAGCATTATGAAAGAAAATTACTAGCAAAAAATAAAGAGTTAATAAATTCAGAATTAATGCCATCAGGTTCATTAGAAAGTCTAAATAATATATCTTTGCAAGATATTGAAAATTTTATCATTAAATATTTTAATCAAAAAAATATGATTATAAATGTAGTGGGGAATATTAGTAAATCAAAATTAATGAAGTTTATTAAAAAATATATTGAAAATAGAATTTCTCCAAATGGCTTAATTGGTTTTACTAAAAAAGATTATATCGGTCTTAAAAATAAAAAATATGTATATGCAAAACCAATAGAAAAAGATAATTCAGCGTTATTATCATTAATTTATCTTAATGAAAAATATGATACAACACAACCTTTAAATTTTAGAGAAAATTTAATGTATAATATATTAAATTCCATATTAGATGATAAACTTTTTTCTTTTTTTAGAGATGAAAAAGAACTTTGTTATAATACAGATGTATTTATTTTGTTTCAAAATATTTATAAAACTTTAAGAGTAAAAATAAAGTGTCAAGAGGTAGCATTAGAAAAAGTTTTGGAAGCTTATAAACAATTTATTATAACATTACCAAATGATATAGAATATGATTTATTTATAAAACATAAGAAAAAATTGGAAGGAATGAATAATTTTGACCAAGATTCATTATTTGCAATAGCTAACATGAATTTTAATCATTTTTATAATTATTTAAATTTGACAAAAAACTTACCTAAATTTACTAGAAAAATATACAAAACAATAAATTATGAAGATATTAATCAGTTATATAAAAAATGTTTTAAAGTAAAACCGATTTTAACTATAATTTCTAAAAACGAAGATAAATATTCAAATTTTGATTATATTAATTTCATTGATGGGTGTTATAAAAAATAAAAATATTTTTAAAGAAAATGTTGAAAAAAAAGATTATATTTTAAAATATAATCTTTTTTTATGATAAAATTATTTATTTTCATTTAAAATGTTATTTATTTTATTAATTATTATATTAAAAACTTCGTCAGGTGAAAGAGTTGCGTCTACAACAAAAAATCTTGATGGTTCTTTGCTAGCAATATAATCAAAACTTTCAGATACCTTTTTATGAAATATTAGACCCTCTTTTTCTATTCTGTCGAGTTCTTCATTCATATTATTTTTTCTTTTAAATGCGACTTCGGGGTCTATTTTTAGATAAATAGTTAAGTCAGGGGAAATATCGCCTATAATTTGTTTAGTAAAATTTTGCATATCGTCAATGCTCATTATATTTCTTGCTCCTGCTTGATATGCAAGCGTAGAGTCGTTAAATCTATCTGCAATAACTATTTTTCCTTGTTCAAGAGCAGGTTTGATTACTTTTTCTATATCTTCAATTCTTGCACTTAAATATAAAAGAAGTTCTGTCATTGGCAAAGGTTTATCTATTTCATAATGTAAAATTAGTCTACGAATTTCATCTGTGAGTGGCATACCACCTGGTTCTTTAGTTAATACATAATCTAAATTATTTTGAGTAAAATATTCTTTTAATTTATTTATTTGAGTGGTTTTGCCACATGCTTCGCCACCTTCAATAGTTATAAAAATTCCTTTTTTCATATGTTTTCCTTCTAATATTATTTTGTTTAATCATTATGGCAAGAGCAATGGTTATCATCATGATGACATCCACAATCACAACAATCTGCAATTTCTAAATATTTATCTAAATTATATGCTTTGTAAATATTTTCTGGCATTTGGTCTGTTGTAGTATATCCAGGCTCTGCACAAAGAACTTCTACAATTCTATTAATTACAGTTGCACAAGTAAGTTCTACTGTTGAAGGGCGTTCTATAACAACTCTAGTCGAAGGTTCGCCTTCAATAGTCCAGTCATTGCAATCAAATTCATGCTCATCATAAACTTTGCCTATACACTGTGATTCTATAGTAATTCCTTCTTTAGTTTTTGTAGTAACAACAGCACTTAATCCAGTGCAATATCCTTTAGGTATAGTCATTTCCAAAGTTTTAGAATATATTTCTTTTTCTGCAATTTGAGGAATAGATTTTTGAGTTTGACTTATAACATGCAATCCCAGTTTAGAACATAACCAACCATTAACATTCCACATATAACTTGGAGCAAATTTTCCTTGTTTGATTAAAGCTTCTCTTTCTTTTTCAGAAATATTATCTACTGATGCAATTTCTTTTTCAAAATCTTCTTTACTTAATCCTGCTCCATGAACTTTCGCAAGAGAAATACCATAATCTTCTACATTATAACTTGATTTTCCTTTTATCAAATTAATTTTATGTGTTGCTCCGGCTAAAACACTAATTAAATTTCCCCAAAAAACATCTTGGTAGCCGCTTCCGCAAATGGTACAGCCAGTGCTTTTTGCTATTTTATCAAGTTTTTTTGCTAAACTTGGATTAGAGTTTTGAGCATAGAAAGCTTCTTCACATGTAGAAATAGCATTAACACCATTTCTCGCACAAATTTCATAAATAGGGTAATTTTCACTAAAAAGACTTGTTGTAGTTATAATTGCAATATCAACTTCATGTGTTTGTAAAAATTCTTCGAATTTGTCAGCATGTTGAATTTTTACTTTCAAAGGTTTAATATCCTCTATTATGGTAGAAATATCATTACCTATAATACTTTCGTTTATATCAAAAGCTCCTACAATTTTAATTCCTTTTTCTAAAGCATACTTCATGGTATATTTACTCATTTTACCACAACCGTATTGAACCATAGTTATTTTTCTCATATTTATCCTCCTAAAAAGTAGTATATCAAACTTATTGAAATTTACAAATAAAAACTTATAATTTAAAATAAAATTAATTATCTAAAATTATAATAATATAAAAACTATAAAATTTTTAATAGAATTATTCTTCTATGTCATTTGTTAAAGGATTATTTTTAAAATATTCTTTTATTGTTTGTGCTAAAGAAGCGTTAATGCCAGGAACTGTCTCTAATAATGAAATGTCAGCTTTTGCTATTTCAGAGCTAGAATTAAATGCCTTAAGTAAAGCGTCTCTTTTCTTAGGACCTATTCCTTTTATATTATCTAAAGGGGAACGAGTTTGCTTTTTAGTTCTTATGTTTCTATGATATGTGATTGCAAATCTGTGTGCTTCATCTCTAATTCTTTGTAGTAACTTAAGTTCACAACTTGCAAATTTTAAAATTACAGGATTATGAGAATTAGGAATAAATACTTCTTCTATTCGCTTTGCAAGACTAATCATTTGAATTTCATTTTGAAGATTAAAACTTTCTAGTATTTCATAACAAGAAGAAAGTTGCCCTTTGCCACCATCAATTATAATTAAATTAGGTTTTTCAGAAAAACTTTCACCATTTTTGTTTACATATCTTGTAAGTCTTCTAGTAAGTGCCTCTTTTAAAGAAGCAAAATCATTAGAGCCTTTCACTGTTTTAATTTTAAATTTTCTATAATCTTTTTTACTAGGTTCTCCATTTTTAAATACAACCATTGAACAAACTTTATTTGTTCCGCTTATATTAGATATATCATAACATTCCATTCTTAATGGAACCTCTTTTAAAGATAATTTTTCCTTTAAAAGTTTGCAAGCACCTATAGTGTTATTGTATTTTAATTTATTTTTTTCTAAATTTTTGTCTAAATATTCTTTTGCATTTTCACATGCCATTTTAAGCAAAGTTTTGTTGATTCCATGTGGATTTGTTATTATGTTTATTTTCTTTTCAAATAATTTTTGTAATATTTCTTTGTCCGGTATATCATGTGATAATATAATGTCTTTTGGCAGTAATTTATCAGTGTAAAATTGATATAAAAAATTAAAAAGGGTTTGACTTTCATCAAATTCTGCGTCTTGAATAGGGTATGAGTATATGCCTAAAACTTTTCCACCTCTAACAGCCATATAAGTTATTACGCTGTCAATTCCATTATTTAAAAGATAAAATATATCTTTACTAACATCTTTTGGAAGATTAGCAACAATTTTTTGTTTTAGTTTAGCAATCATTTTCAATCTATCTCTTAAAATAAGAGCATTTTCAAAATTTTCAGTTTCTGCACAAGTGTTCATTTTTTCAGTTAATATTTTTTCTATTTCTTCATCATTACCATTTAAAAAATTGATTACTTTGTTAATTTCTTTACGATAATCTTCAATAGAAATTTTTTTAGTGCATGGTGCAGTGCATAAACCTAAGCTATAGTTTAAACATTCTCTTTTAGCAATAGAAGTTGAAGTAATTTTATTATTACAAGTTCTTATTTTAAATGCGTAACCAATAGTTTTTAAAATTTCTCGTGCATCTAGTCCAGCAAAGTAAGGTCCAAAGTATTTTGCACCATCTTTTTTAACTTTTCTAGTAATCTCTAATTTAGGAAAAGGTTGTTTTAAATCAATTTTAATATATGGAAATTGTTTTCCATCTTTAAGCAAGATATTGTAAAAAGGTTGGTGTTTTTTTATTAAATTACTTTCAAGAGCTAAAGCATCCATTTCAGACATGGTGATATGATATTCAAAATCGTCGACATTATCTACCATTGCTTGAACTTTACTTTGTTTTGGAGAATTTCTAAAGTATTGACTTACTCTGTTTTTTAAGTTTTTAGCTTTTCCAACATAAATAACTATACCATCTTTGTCTTTCATGACATAAACACCGGGTTTAGTGGTTAAATTTTTAAGTTTATCTTTAATTTTATCGTTCATAATTATTAGTATATACTTTTATCAAAATAATACAAAATAAAATAATATAAAGCTAATTTTATTTTTTAATTAAAATCAAATTTTATGTTAATTCGAAATAAAAAAAACGACAAAAATTTGTCATTTGTCGTTTTAATTATTATTTATTTTTTTTACAATATCTTCTTTTGATAAAATTATTTGTTCTCCAGTTGTCATATTCTTTAAAGGATACAATTCACTTGCAACTTCATTTTCACCAACTATAATGATATAAGGAACTTGAGATTTATTCGCATCTTTCATTTTTGATTTAAAAGATTTGTTTGAATAATTTGTTTGACATAGTATATTATTTGCTTTTAAGTATGCCTCTAAAATTAGACAATCTTTTATAGTTTCACCTAATGGAATAATTTCTATTTTGTTTAAAGAAGGTTTTATTGGGGGTAGTAAGTTGTTTTTATCAAGTAAGTCAAATAATCTAGTAATACCAACGCTTATTCCTACTCCTGGCATTTTTTGCTGAGAGAAGTATCCAGTTAAGTTATCGTATCTACCACCAGCACAAATTGCACCAAATTCGGGGTGAGAAATCATTATTGTTTCAAAAACTGTTCCGGTATAATAATTATGACCTCTTATGATAGATAAATCTAAAATATATTTGGTTTTATCAAGTTTATAAGCATTTAAATAAGTATTTAATTCTTCTAGTTGTGCAACTCCTAATTTGAAAGTTTCATTGTTAGAAATATTTTTTATTTCATTTAGTATATTTTCAAAGTTTCCTTTTTTCTCTGTTAAGTTAATTAATTTTAAAGCATCTTCATGTTTAACACTTAAATCTTCTAATGATAAAATTGCGTTTTCTTTTCCTATTTTTCCAACTTTATCAAGTATTATAAGTATTTCAGAAATAATATCAGAATATCCTAAATCTTCACAATATCCAAATAAAATATTTCTATTAGAGATTTGAATTAAAATATCTTGAATGTTTATAGCATTAAAAATATCAATTATTAACTTAATGCACTCTGCGTCTGCTGGAATAGGTAAGTCATCAAAGCCTACTATATCCGCGTCGCATTGATAGAGTTCTCTAAATCTTCCTTTTTGTGGTTTTTCTCCTCTAAAAACTTTTCCTATTTGAAATCTTTTGAATGGGAAGATAAGATTATCTTTTTCCATGCTGACAAACCTTGCTAGAGGAACAGTTAAATCATATCTCATACATAAATCATTGTCGCCTTTTTTAAATCTATAAACTTCTTTATCTACTTCTCCACCACTTTTGGCTAAAAGAACATCGCTATACTCTAAAATAGGGGTGTCAAGAGGTAAAAAACTATTATTTAAAAAAACTTGTTTTATTTTTTCTAAATAATTATCAAATATGATTTGTTTAGAAGGCAATAATTCCATAAAGCCTGACAATTTTCGAGGAATTATTAAGTTTTTACTATTCATAAAATCTCCTTTCAGTTTATATAATTTTATTGTAGTTTCGAAGCTTACTATTTTGTTTTTAACTGATATTTTGGGGTAAAATTATTTAATTAATAATGTTTTAGGTATTTTTATAACACTTTTTTTTGCAGTGCATTTTTGAAAAAATATTACAAAATTGAAAAAAAAATAATTTTGTTATCCACAAACAGTTATCCACATTTCCACAAGTAAATAATTATACAAAACCATTTATTTTTATGCATAATATGGATTTTTTAAGTTAAAATGTGGAAAACTCAGTAAGTTATCCACATTTCCACAGTTATTTTTTGCTAAAATAGCTTGTTTTTGTGATATTTTTTTATTTTTAGACTGTAAATGTGAATAAATTTCTTAATTATTTGTTGATAAGTTATGGTATTTTTTTTATTTATACATTTTATTGTATAATCTATTCAATATTTTTAAAAGAATATTTATAATTATACTTTTTGTAAAGAAATATTTTTCAAAAATGTTGATGGCGTTTTTGTTGTTATAAAGAATAATTTGTGTAATGCGCGTGTTGATGAAACATATAATATATTTTTATCAATTGTATTAAAATAGTTTTCTTCTGTTGCATTTGGAATTATAACTGCGTCAAATTCTATACCTTTCGCTGTTGCACAAGTAGTAATTAATACTCTATTGTTATAATCTTCTGGTTGTTCAATTATTTTGCAATTAATATATTTTTTAAGTTCACTGCCAATTTCTTTTGCTTCTTTATTGCATTTACATACAATCGCTATATGTTCGAAATTATTACATTGTTTTTCGATAATTTCTTTAATTAACTGTGCTTGTTTTGTTGTTTGGTATAGTTTTGGTTCTTCTCCATTTCTATTAACAAATTCAACATCACTTAAATTTATTAGATTATTTGCAAATTGAGCTATTTGTTTTGTAGAACGATATGTCTTTTTAAGTTCTAATAGTTTGCAACCAAGGAAATCTGCTGTTATTTGGAGATAATCATTTGATACATTTTTTTCAATACATTGATTAACATCTCCAACAACTATACAAGGGCAGTTCCAAAGTTTTTTAAATAGATATATATCAACAGGTGTGAAATCTTGCATTTCATCAATTATTAAATATTTTGCTGAAAAATCATGTTCAAAACCATAAAGATAATATTTAATAGCAAGCATTGTTCCTTTGTCCATATATTTAATTGTATTGCCCTTATGATACTTTAAATCTTCTCTTGCCATAAATATTTCAAATATCTTGTCTACATCTCTTATAGGTAAAAATTTATAAATAATTCTTTTAAATCTTTCTTTTAAGGCGTTGTTTTGTTCTTTTGTATAATGTCGTTCTTCCGAGAAAACCATAGCATATTGCCAAGCTATTTTATTTATTCTTTCATATAAATCTAAACCTTTAAATGTTTTAAAGAATAAATCTTTTGTTTGTTCTGCTGTAAATTCTATTTTTTTCTTATTTCCATCTAAATCTTCACCAACTACATAAGTTAAAGTTTGAGGGGAGAAGGTTTCTAAGAATGGTCCTCTTAAGAATCTTAAAAGGTTGTCTAAATATTCATAAGAAGATTTATATGATATTTCGTTTAAATCTTCCTGTTTTGGTTTTGTAGCAATTTCATCAAGCATACTCTCTCTTGTTTGTATAGGTTTTTTTAATTCTGCTCTTGCTATTTGTGCAAAAGTTGTCTCTACTAGATTATCTTCTCCTAATTGTGGCAAAACATCTGAAATATAACTTGAAAAAATATTGTTAGGGGATATTATTAAAATATCATTACTTTTTATAGTACCTCTATATTTATATAGAAGATATGCAGCTCTATGTAAAGCTATTGAAGTTTTTCCAGAGCCAGCAATTCCTTGAACGAGCATATTTTCAGTTTTATCTTTTCTTACTATTTCATTTTGTTCTTTTTGTATAGAAGAAACAATTTGTTTCATTTTAATAGATACATTATGTGATAAAATTTCTTGTAATATCTCGTCATTAATCGTCATATCTGTTTCAAAATATGACAAAAGTTTTCCGTCTTCTATTTTATACTGTCTTTTTAATGATATAATTCCGCCATAAGTTTTTCCATCTGCAACATAAGAAGCGTTTCCTAAGTTATAATCATAATACATTGAACATATTGGTGCTCTCCAATCTGCAACATAAACATGATTATTATGAATTACATTTCCTATTCCTATATAAATTTTTTGAACTTTCTTTTTATTATCAGGTTCAAAATTTATTCTTGCAAAATATGGTGATTTTTTTTGATTTTGTAATCTTTGGTTTTCTTTATAAATAGATTTTTCAATATTTTCATAATCTGCTATAGATGAATAAACTTGTGATAAATCCCCGCCACGGCTTATTTCTGAATATTCATCACTCAATTCTTTCTTTTTTTGAGTAAATTCTTGTTCGTAACTTTTAAGTTTTTCACTATTTTGTTCTATTTTTTTGTTTAATATTTTTTTTGTTTTTTCTAAATATTCATTTTCATTTATTTGTGGCATAATTTTCTCCCTTTTAAAAGAGCTGTGAAGAGGTGAGTATTTTACTCACCTTGTTAAGTTGAATATCAACTTAACACATTTTTAACTTAGGTTAAAAATGACTTCACAGCCCAAAATAGACTAAAGGCAAATATTAAATTTAAAAACTAAACAAAATATCTAATTAGTCTTGTAAAATAGACTTATAAAGTCCTATTGATTGTATAGGATAGCATTTTTTGATATTAATGTCAAGTTTTTGCTAAGATTAAAGCTAATCATTACAATAATTAAATTTATTCTTCTTCAGAGTTGTTATCTTGATTTAATTCATTTTGTAAAATATCATCGTTTTCTTGATTGTTATTTTCTTCAATTTGGTTATCAATATTATCTAAAACAGCTCTAAAACTTTGACTTTCTTCAGTTAATTCGTTATTATCATCAGAATTTTCATTTTCTTCTTTTTTAACAAGGGCGACAGTAACAATCTTGTTTTCATCCTTAAGTTTCATTACTTTTACGCCTTGACTAACTCTAGAAAGTGAACTAATTTGATTAACAGGAGTTCTAATGATAATTCCATTGTCCGCAATAAGCATAATGTCTTCATCTTCAAAAGATTGTTTTAATGAAGCTAAAGGTCCTGTTTTAGAGTTAAATATACCTGCTTTAACACCCATACCACCTCTGCTTTGAAGTCTGTATTCTGAAACATTGCTTCTTTTTCCATATCCTTTTTCAGAAATGGTTACTATTTGTGAATCTCCTTTAACAACAGCCATATCAACAATATAATCATCATTTGTTAGTTTTAAACTTCTAACACCTTGACTATCACGTCCCATAGAGCGAACATCATTTTCACTAAATCTTATACATTTTCCATTATGTGAAGCAATAAGTATATCATCATCACCATCACTAAGTTCAACTCCAATAAGTTCATCTCCATCAAGAAGGTGAATAGCTTTTTTGCCAACTTTTCTTATTGAAACAAATTCTTCAATTTTAGTCTTTTTTATAAGACCATTTCTAGTAGCCATAATGAAGTATCCTTGGTCTTCGTCTTTTCTTGGAATTAAGGTTGTAACTTTTTCTCCTTCATCAAGCATTAAAAGGTTGATAACAGCTCTACCTTTAGCAGTTCTTTGAGCTTCAGGAATTTCATAAGCTTTAATGCAATAAACTTTACCTTTGTTAGTAAAGAAAAGTAAATCATCATGTGTATTTGTTATAAACATGTTTTTCACAAAATCTTCTTCTTTTGTTTTGTGTGCAGTTATTCCTACTCCACCACGATTTTGAGCTTTATATTCACTTGTTGACATTCTTTTGATATATCCCTGATTAGTTAAAGATACAACAACATCTTCTTTTTCAATTAAATCAGCAATGTCAATACCACCAGCATCAAGACTTATTTCAGTTTTTCTTTCATCTCCATATTGTTCTTTAATTTGTTCAAAACCATCTCTTAAAATTTTAAGAACTCTTTCTGGACGAGCTAAAATATCTTCAAGGTCAGTGATTAAGTCTTCAAGTTCTCTAAGTTCTTCATTAAGTTTTTCAACTTCGAGTGAAGTTAATTTAGAAAGTTTCATTTCTAGTATTGCATTTGCTTGTATATCATCGAGTTCGAAATTTTGAGTTAATTTCAAAAGAGCATCTTGTCTATCTTTTGAAGATTTGATTATTTTAATAACTTTGTCAATGTTAGCAAGGGCAATAACTAAACCTTTTACAATGTGTTCTCTTTCTTTTGCTTTTTTAAGGTCAAATTCAGTTTTTCTTTTTAATACTTCTTTTTGATGTTCAAGGTAATAATAAAGCATTTCCTTTAAATTTAAAATTCTAGGTTGACCTTCAACAAGAGCTAAGAAAATAATTCCGCTTCCTTTTTGTAGTTGAGTTTGTTTATAGAGACTGTTAAGAACTACTTGTGCATTAAAATCTTTTTTAACATCAATTACAATTCTCATACCTCGTCTATCTGACTCTTCTTTTATATCACTAATACCTTCAAGTTTTTTATTTTTAACAAGGTCAGCAATTTGAATAATAAGTTGAGCTTTATTTACTTGATAAGGAAGTTCAGTAATTATAATTCTACTCTTGCCATTAGAAGATTCTTCAATTTCTGCTTTACCTCTAACAACTACGCCACCTCTGCCAGTTTTGTAAGCATGTTTAACAGCAACTCGTCCCATGATAATTCCACCAGTAGGGAAGTCAGGAGCTGGAATAATTTTAATAAGTTCGTCTATATGAATATCAGGATTGTCTATAAGAGCTTGTAAGCCTGTTAAAACCTCTGTTAAATTGTGAGGTGGAATATTTGTCGCCATACCAACTGCGATACCATCAGCGCCATTTATAAGTAAATTAGGTATTTTAGAAGGTAAAACAGCGGGTTGCATTAATGTATTATCAAAGTTAGGATAAAAATCTACTGTTTCTTTGTCAATATCTTCAAGCATAAGCCCTGCGATTTTTGATAATCTAGCTTCAGTATAACGCATAGCAGCAGGTGGATCGCCATCTACAGAACCAAAGTTTCCTTGTCCATCAACAAGAGGGTATCTAATAGAGAAATCTTGTGCAAGTCTAACCATAGCATCATAAACAGAACTATCACCATGAGGGTGATATTTACCCATAACATCACCGACAATTCTAGCACATTTTTTTGTAGGTTTATCATAAAAATTATTCATTTCGCCCATAGCATATAAAATTCTTCTATGGACAGGTTTTAAGCCATCTCTTACATCAGGTATGGCACGAGAAACATTAACAGCCATAGCATAAGAAATAAAAGATTTCTTAAGATTGTCAACTGTATCAACTTTTTCAATTTTAGTATCTTTAAAAATTTCTTCTAAAGATTTTTTACTTTCATGTTTATCCATAATTCCTCCAGCCATTTGGCTTAATTATTATTGTGTTTATCTATATATTCGTTAACTCTTTTTTCAACACGATTGAGTTTATAGTCCATTTCTTTTTCAACTTCATTTTTTCCAAACATAAGCTGAATTTGCTGAGCGCATAATAAAACATCAGCAGTTTCTTCAATTATATTTTCTTTTACTTTTTCTAATTTTTCAGGCTCAAAACTTTTATATCTTAAATATTTACAAAGCTCTTTTGTAAGTTCACTCATTTCTTCAATACACATTCTAATCTGAGCTTCTTTACCCCAAGCATCAAAAAGTTTTAAAAATAATTCTTCTTTTTTCTCTTGTTCCATAATAACTCCCGCATTAAATATCCAAGTCATCAACAAGTGTTGCATTTTCTTCTATAAATTTTCTTCTTAATTCGCTATCTTCACCCATAAGGTCATTAAAATATTTTTCAGCGTCAATAGCATCTTCCATAGTAAGTTGAATAAGAATTCTATGTTCAGGATCCATAGTAGTTTCCCAAAGTTGGTCAGCATCCATTTCTCCAAGACCTTTATATCTTTGTTGAGCACAGCCCTTTCTACCATTTGCTTGATACCACTGTTCAAGTTCGTCATCTGAATAGAAATAATACTCTTCTTTGTTTCTTGTTACTTTATAAAGAGGGGGTTTAGCTGCATATACATGACCATGTTCAATGAGAGGACGCATATATCTAAAGAAGAAAGTTAAAAGCAAAATTCTTATATGAGCACCATCAACATCGGCATCGGTCATACAAATTATTTTATCATATCTAAGTTTGTCTTCATTAAATTCGCTTCCAATACCGCAACCAAAAGCAGTAATCATTGATTTAATTTCGTTGTTTTCAAGAATTTTGTTTAGTCTAGCTTTTTCAACATTAAGAATTTTACCACGGAGTGGCAATATAGCTTGAAATCTTCTATCTCTGCCTGTTTTAGCTGTTCCACCTGCAGAATCTCCTTCTACGATGTATATTTCACAAAATCTTCTATCTTTTTCACTACAATCAGCAAGTTTTCCAGGTAATGTTGTATTTTCAAGAACACTTTTTCTTCTAGTAAGCTCTCTTGCATTTCTAGCAGCATCACGAGCTCTTTGTGCAGTAATAGATTTAAGGATAAGATTTTTAGCTTCAACAGGGTGGCGGTCAAGATAATCACCAAATTCTTCTACAACTGCCTTGTAAACAATGTTTCTCATTTCACTGTTTCCAAGTTTAGTTTTTGTTTGACCTTCAAATTGAGGATTGCGTAATTTAACAGAAATTACTGCTGTGATACCTTCTCTGCAATCTTCACCAGATAGTTTTTCGTTTTCTTTAATAATTTTATTAGATATTGCATAATCGTTTATAACCTTTGTTAAACCAGCTTTAAAACCATCAAGGTGAGTTCCACCTTCTTCAGTGTTAATGTTGTTGGCATAAGCGTTAATAATTTCGCTATATCCTTCATTAAATTGAAAACAAACTTCAACTTCGTTATCAACCTCTCCATCTTTTTTATTAAATTTATTAAAATATACAGGAGCGCTTAATAATGTTTCTCTATTTTTATTTAGGAAATCAACAAATTCAATTATTCCACCTTTAAATTCAAAAGTTTCTTTTCTTTCTTGACCTTCTCTTTTATCTTCAAGTGAGATTACAAGACCTTTGTTAAGAAAAGCAATTTCTCTAAATCTGTTTTTCATAGTTTCAAAATTAAAAACAGTAGTCTCAAAAATTTCATCATCAGGAAGGAATGTTATAGTAGTTCCTCTTTTATCAGTTTTTCCAACAATAGTAAGAGGGGACATAACCTTGCCCCTTGAGAATTCTATTTTATAATGCTGTCCATTTTGATAAACATCAGCTCTCATAAATTTAGAAAGGGCATTTACACACGAAACACCAACTCCATGTAAACCACCTGAAATTTTATATCCTTCTCCACCAAATTTACCACCAGCATGAAGCTTTGTTAAAACAACTTCTACCGCGCTTTTATTTTCTTTTGGTATAATTCCAGTAGGAATACCACGCCCATTGTCCATTACAGAACAAGAGCCATCAAAATTTATAACAACATCAATTTGTGTGCAATATCCTGCAAGAGCTTCGTCAATAGAGTTATCTACAACTTCAGTTACAAGGTGGTGCAAGCCATGTTCATCTGTAGAACCAATATACATTCCAGGTCTTTTACGAACAGGTTCAAGTCCTTCAAGAACTTGTATGTCTGAAGCATCATATTTAACTGATTTTCCTATTTCTTCATCGTTCAATGTTTCGTCCATAAGTTAGTCTCCTAATAAATATATTATATATATTATATATACTATATATATTATATATAATAAGAGAAAAAAAGGCAAGCACTTTTTGTAAAATTGCTATAGAAAAAGATGATGAAAAAGGTAAGTTTGTGTGAATTTATGTCATTAAAATTTATTATTAAAAATTTCTTTTAAAATTATTAAAAATGTGTTATAATTAATGATATTTTTGAGGAGAGTATGAAACATTTTAAAGATAGTAATGATACTAATGAAGAAATTATTAATGAATCGAATAATGAAAATAATATTGTTTTAGAACAAGAAAATGAAGATAAATCTAATAAAGAAAATATTTCAAATGATAATAAAATAGTAGAAAGTAATACTGAATTTAAAAAATCAAAAAATAAAATTTCAAAAGAAGAAATTATACAGTTTTTCAAATTTTTAGCATTTTCTTTATCAGCTGGTATAATACAATTATTATCTTTTGAACTTTTATATAGTTGGACAAAAGCATTACCTTGGTGGCCTTCTTACCTTATAAGTATTATTTTATCAGTAATATGGAATTTTACATTTAATAGAAAGTTCACATTTAAAAGTGCAACAAATGTTCCAATTTCCATGACTTTGGCATTAGCATTTTATGTAATGTTTATTCCTGTTTCAGTTTTTGGCGGACAAGCTCTTGAGAATATAGGGTGGAATGGAACATTGGTGACACTGCTTATGATGGTTATTAATTTTATAACAGAATTTTTTTGGGATAAATATATAGTTTTTAATAAAAAAGTTGTAGACAAATTTATAAGAAAAAAATAATTTAAATAATTAAATTAAATTTATTTTAATTTAAATTAGACTAACAATATTAATAATTTTAATTATCTCAAAAGGAATTGCTACTAAATGCAATTTCTTTTTTTTATTTAATATAATAGATTTTAATCATTTAATTTTCTTTAATTTATTATGGTTGTATAATAACAATTTTTAAACCTTGTTTTTTAGCATAATCTATTGTTTTTTTAGTTCCTCCAGCAATGCCATTAAACAATGCAATCATTTTAGAAGAATTATTAACCATATAATTGTTTCTTTCAATCATACATTCATAACCATTATATTCTTTATAGATACATCTAATCGCGTCTAATTGTTTAAGTATTTTTCTATATCTTTTTTTTTGTCTTATATTCCATTTACAATCTTGATTTTTACATGGAATGACACCAATTAATTTGATATCTTTATATTTCTTTTTAAATTTTAAAACAATTTCAGCACATATCATATCAAAACCAAGAGCCATACCACATAAAAATGTTTTATAACCTTGTAAAATAGATTTTTCTATTTCTAAATATAAAACTTTTTTCATTTTCAAACATCTTTTATCCTTTTCATTAAAACCCCAAGGCAACTTTTGACTTCTATGTCCGGTAAAACACAAAGTTGTTGCATTGAGTTCAGTTATAATGTCATTTATCTTTTTTTTAATTTGAGTTAAATAATTGCTATTTTTTAATAACATAAATTTCTCCATGAATACAACCAATTGATACTACCTATTATAACATATTTTTATAAAAAAACAATAATATTGACCAAAATATACTACATACTTTTAATTTTCCGTATGATAAAATGTGCATAGTATAAAAAATACTATATGGAGATTATTATGACATTAAATCAAGCATTTGCAATTCGTGTAAGAGAATTATTAAAAGAAAAAAAGATGACACAATATAAGTTAGAACAAGCAACGGGATTATATCATAGTACCATGACTTCAATCTTAAATAACAAAACAAAAGCTTCTAATTTTAAAAGTATGGCACTTATAATTCGTGAACTTGGTATATCAATTACAGAATTTTTTGATAGTCCTGTATTTGATTTTGAAAAACTTGACATAGATTAAAAATTTAATGAAATAAATCTGATTTCATTATCATTTTATTTTAGCTTAATTTTTAACAATAAAATAGTATATGAGATAGAATTTTGTTATTTTTATTTTTTTACGATTTTAATCTACCAATATTATTGTAAGATAATGTTTAAATATAAAAAAACTAAATTAAACAATTTGCAGTTACAATAGCGAAAATTTTAGTTTTATTTATAGTAAAAAAACACTTTTATAGTTCTAGTAAAAGTGTTTTTTTTATTAGTTTATATGAAAGCTCTTAAGTTTGTTTTTTTAATTTTTTATTAAATTTCAATATTTTATTTCTTATTTAAGAAAGAAAAATGTCGATTTTGTATAATTACGCTATACTTTTGATTTTCTTTTAGTAAACCTTTATAAAAAAATTTAGCTTGTTTTTTTTCTTCGCTTCCCTCTTCAATGTATTCAATATCATAAAAACTAAAGCCCAGAATATTTAAGAAAGGATTAATATAAAATAAAGAATTTTTAATGTAAACATAACCTATAAAAAATATAATTAAAATGTATGAAATAAAACTACTTACTAAATTTAAATTTAATTGCAAAGCAAAAAGCACAAATAAAGAAAAGTATCCAAGAAAATGTCTATCAGTAATATTTTCTTTTTTTAAAATAATTATATTTTTAGCAATTTCGTTTTCGGGATTTGTATTTATAATTAAACCTATAGTGCCAAGTGTGATTAAAAGTAATAAACTTATAATATAAATTATTGAAAGAATATTAAAATTTATATTTTTACAAATTAATTCAATAATTAATTTTATAAAAATCAAAATATACATAGGCACAAAAGCGCTTAAATATAATAAAAAATCTTTAATTTTTTTATGAAATTCAATTTTGCTGTAAAACATATTAATATTTTTGCCATTTTTCTAAAAAATATTTAAAATGTTTTGTAATATTTACAATTTAGGTTAAAATATAAATATGATTTTAGTGACATTGTTATTATTTGTATCAGCTTGTTTAATATGTGGAATATTACAAGCAATAATCGGAGATAAGAAAGATTGGAGAAGCTATCTTGTTTCTTCATTGACTTCATTCTTGCTTTTTGTTTTTGCAGTAATAATTGCAAATATTTCAGGTATTATCAACGCTTATTCACTTCTAATTATAATTGCTTTTGGTTTTTTTATAATTTTAAATTTAACTAAATTTGTAGAATTAGAAAATAAATATGCTAAAGAATTGATTCATGAAGTTTTAAAAATTACATTTATAGCATTTTTAGCTTTTAGTTCTCTTGCTCTTGCAACATTTAGTCCTTTTGCACTTGTTGGTGGATTACTCTTTGGTATTGGAATTGGACTTTTAGTTTGGGGAATTAAAAAATATAAAGATGTTACAACTCCTATAATGACAATAATATTTTTTGCATTCTTAGGTTTGTTTTTAGTTTTAAATGTAAATAATGTTATCTTTTCAACCCATTTAATTAGTTCTATAACTATGTTAAGTGGTAGTGCAATTTTGTTTTCTTGTCAACTAGCTAATTTATTTGCAAAAGATTCTAAATCAAAATATATTACAATTACTATTTTACAAATTATAGCTTATATTTTAATAGTAGGTGGTATTTATTTTTTCATTTAAAATATAAATACTTTGTTAAAAAATATTATATAAAATGGTATTTAATCATGAATTGTTAACTAAACTTATTTACTTTTTTAAAAAAAATAAAAAAAAGTGTTGACAAATGAAAAAACTGCACATATAATATATATGTAGTTTGACGCGGGATAGAGCAGCCCGGAAGCTCGTCGGGCTCATAACCCGAAGGTCGTTGGTTCAAATCCAACTCCCGCAACCATTTTTTAAAATTCGCTATAGTTAAAATATTTTACTATAGCGAATTTTTGTATTATAATATAATTAATTAATAAAATAGGAGATTTACAATGATAAAAGTAGAAAAAATAATTGAGCATTTTAAGGTTATACCTTCTAATAAAGCCAACAAAATATTAGAGCAACATTTGAATCATTCAAAAGAAAAAAATGTTTTGTATGTTGTCGCTGGTCCTAATGGTAGTGGAAAAAGCACCTTAATTGCAAATATTTTTTCAAATAGCAAATTTAATGTTAGGTATGTTAATGCTGATGTATTTGCAAGAACTATTTTTGGTGAAATTAAAAATAGTGAAGCTAAAAATAAAAAAGCTATGTATTATACAATGGATTTAATTAATAATCTTGCAAATACTAGAGAAAGTTTGATATATGAAACAGTTTTTTCTCATCCTAGTAAATTAGAGATTATTAATAATTTTAAAGATTTGGGATATAAAATAGTATCAATATTTGTTACAACAAAAAATCCTAAAATAAATATTGCAAGAGTCGATAAAAGAGTTATAGAAGGTGGGCATGATGTTCCAAAGGATAAAATTATTTCTCGATGGCAAAGAAGCAATCAACTTAAATATCAATTATTAGAAATTAGTGATATTTATTATGAAATAGACAATTCTGAAATGCCTATAATAAACAGAATAAATATTAACTATAATAAAGAAAAAGAATAAATAACGAATTATTTATTCTTTTTTATTTATTGTATATTTTCAGCATAAAA
>CASEOW010000016.1 GCA_949289785.1 uncultured Bacillota bacterium
TAGAAGATGAAACATTTACATTAATAACACCAACAAAAAAAGGTTATGAGTTCTTAGGTTGGACATGGGACGAACAAGCAGAGCCACTAAAAGAAGTAACAATAGAAAAAGGTTCAACTGGAAATAGAGAATTTACTGCTAATTGGAAAATCATAGAATATACTATTTCTTACTTTTTAAATGAAGGTAGTATTGAAGATGAAAAGACTTCTTATACAGTAGAAGATGAAAATTATCAATTACCAGAACCTACTAAAAAAGGATACACATTCTTAGGTTGGACTGGAACTGATTTAGTTGGACAAAACAAAACAGTAATTATTGAAAAAGGTTCAACTGGAAATAAAGAATACACTGCAAATTGGCAAATTAATCAATATACTTATACTTTTTATAATGGTGACGAAATAGTAAAACAGGACACAATCAATTATGGAGAAGTAATTTCTATTCCCGAAAATCCTTTAAAGGATAGCATAGATGGTGTTAACTACCATTTTACAGGTTGGGACAAAGAAATTCCTCCAACAATTTCTGATAGTAATATAGATTTTTATGCACAATATAGCGAAGAACAATTTACAAAAGGATTAAACTTTACATATTCAGCATTAGATGATTATTATATTGTTGATAAAGGAACTGCCGAAGAAACTATTATTACTGTTCCAGCTACATATAACAATAAAAAGGTTGTTGAAATAGCTGAAAATGGTTTTGCTAATATGACAAGTTTGTCTAGTATATCTTTTGGAGAATATATTGATACATTGGGTAAAGGTGCATTTGAAAATTGCACAGGACTAACTTTAATTAATGGACTTGATAAAATTAAGTCTATCCCTGAAAATGCTTTTGCTAATACAACATCATTAAATAGTTTTACTATTGGAGAAAAAGTATTGATAATAGGAAGTTATGCTTTTACAAACTCAGCAATTAAAGTAGTAAATATACCTTCATCGGTTATAGCTATTGAAGAACATGCTTTTGAAGGTTGTTTAATTACTGAATTTGTAGTTGATGAAAATAATTCAAACTATGCATCTAAAGATGGCGATTTATACAATAAAAATTTCACAGAACTAATTTTATACGCAACAGGTAAAACTCAAACAACTTTTATCATACCTTCTACAGTAACTACAATTGCAAATTACGCTTTTGGAGATAATAGTTTTTCTGAACAAAATTCAATGCAAAGTTTAGTTACTAATAATAATTTACAAAAAAAAAGTGTTAGTTTAAATAATATAGTTTTACCTACAAGTGTTGTAAATTTAAAAGATAATTCATTACCAAACAATAAAGATATTTTTACTTTTTATGATGAAATTCCAGAATATTTTGATAAACTAAATTGTTCTATATTTTTAGTTAGTCAATGGGAATTAGTTGATAAAGAACCTATAATTACGATACAAGCAAGCGAATTTAAAACTGGAATTTATCAAAATTGGCAAAGTTATATAAATGATGATGTTAGATTATTAGATGTAGTTACACCTGGCTCTCATGATTCAGGTACACAAACTATCACTACTGAAAATTTACACACTCAAGAAAGTGGATTTTATGATCAATTAATTGGTGGAGTAAGATATTTTGATATGAGAGTAGCAGAATACAATGGAAATATTCGTTGTATTCATGCTAATTCGAATGATAATATTAATAATAGTAATGGAGTTGGAGTATTATTTCAGAATGTTTTGGATGATATTAATAAGTTTTTAAATGATAATCCAAGTGAAGTTATTATTCTTGATTTTCAACATATTTGGAATGATTTTGAAAGTAAAGTTGTTCCTATGTTGACTGCTAACATTTCTACAGAGAAAATGTTAAAAAAATCTCAAGCTTCAGATCTTTCTAATGTTACAATGGGACAATTAAGAGAATGGAAGATTAATGTTATAGTCATTGTTCAAAATGATACAAATGAACTTAGAGGAGCGACATGTCCTAACCATGATAATTATGATTGGATATATAAGAGAGTAGAAAGTTTAAAATCTGATTACGATGGCGATACTCACAGATCAAGCGCGGATAGCTTAATTAATATGTGGAATACATATTTTAATAATTCCGATCAAAATAAATTGTTTATATTACAATCCCAACTTACAGCTGAAGATGGAATAATGGGAGAAAAGAATTTAATAGAAAGAGAAAAGTCTATAAGAAACAAAGGTAATGACTATGTTCGAAGCTTAAGCTTAGAAAGAAATTCTACAAATTTATCTAAATTAAATATTATTATGAGAGATTTTGTAGTTGATGATTTGGATGGTGTTGATAGTGCTAAAACAAGTATACAAAGTATATTATTTTTAAACATTTATAAAGGTAATATCAAAACAAGTGTTTTAAAGCAATTTAAATATTATATAGATTTTGATTATATTGATTCTTTATCTAAATCTTATTAAAAGGAGAAATTATGAATAAGGTTTTATGTAATTTATATAAAAAATTGTTAATTGTTTTATCTTTAGCATTAATTTTTACTTTTCTACCTTTTATTCAATCTGTCAATGCTGTAGGTGAATATGAAATATCTACACAAGATCAGTTAAAGGAATGGTTGCAAGATATTAATAGTATACAAACCAATAATCCTAATGCGATTTTAACTAGTGATATAACATTAAATTGGTCAGGTGCAGCTCCAAATAATGCCGTTATAAATGACAATAGTGTTTTAGATGGTAAAAATTATTCAATACATATTGATGGTGGAAATGATACTATTGGTTCAGGCTCAAATAAAAGTTCTTTTTTAGGTTTATTTGTTACTACTATTTACGGAACTCTAACAAATGTTAATTTCGACATGGTTAATAATAGAGATATTGAGATTAGTTCAGATACAGCGTCTCGAAATGACAAAGTGTTTACAGGTTTTATATCTGCTCAAATAATTAATGGTAATGTTTTAAACTGCAATATTTCTATAAACAAAAATTTATATTTCACAAGTGGCGGAACATGGTCTTCAAACACAGATGTATCATCAAATCATTTTGGCATAGTTGCAGGTTGGCTTGAAGGTGCCAGTTTAATTAAAAATACATCGGTAATACAACAAGCAGGAACTCTTATTAAAGTAACAACAGAAAATCGTGCTGATAATTTTATGCGAATTGGTTTAATTGCTTCAGATTCTTATAGGAATGATCAGGGGACTCCTCAAATTACCAATGTTGTATTAGAAAGATGGGGTAATTTAGAATTACGCAATAGAAATTGGAACAATAATGGTAATTGTATATATGGAATAGTTGTAGCTGATATGTCTACTGTTTCTGAAAATGACGCAAATCATGCAGTTAATATAAATGGTGTTATCTATAATGGAGTAGGAGGAAGTGTTACAAATCAAATAACTTACGAAAAAGATATTGGAGGTTCTAATTGGCATCATGTTTATTTTGTTGGAAGAATAGGTGACAACAACCCTCATGGTAATTATACAATTGAAAATGTTTATTCTTATGTAGAATTCAGTGATGTAAGCCTTTTACAAGAAGATGCCGGAGTTTCAATTATACCTAGCGGATATACTTTTTCATTTGATTCAAATGAAGAAGGAGTTGTTGTTGTAAATAGAAGTGGAGAATCAAATGAATTTATTTGGTCAATAAATCAAAATACCTCTAGTAATATTATTTATTGTTATGATCAAATAAGTAATAATGTTAAAATTTCCAAATTCAATACTGATAGGTCTATAGGTCAAGAAAGCTTACAAATTGATTTAGGACAAAAAGTTGAAATTTCTACTTTTGGCTTTGAAGCAACTGAAGTAACTTATAAGGGAGAAGAATTTAAACCTATTTTTACAATTAACGGAGAGGTTATTAATTCAGGATTTGAAGTCGTTTGTGAAAATAATCTTAATTCCACAGTTACTAACGGAGAACAAGCAACTTGCGACTTAGTTTATTCCGAAAATCCAAATGGAATTTTCTTACATAATAACAAATATTATGTTGCTAAAGAAAACATAGATTTTACTAATGCTACTATGACTATTTTACAAAAAGATTTAAATCTAACTTTTACAGCTGGAAATATTTATACAAACACTTTTGAAATTAGTGGGCTTGTTAAAGAAGAAAAGATAACTATAAATGGAACTGAATATTCAAATGGTTCTTATGTTCTTGATTGTGTTAATAATGATACAGAAAAAACAATTTCTTTTGGAGATGGAATAATTGAAACAAATTATTCTATTAATAGAGTCGGTTTTGAGGGTTATCAATTTAATATAAATCCATTTACTGTAAGTGTTGATGAAGGAATTACAATTACAGATTTAGATAACAGTTTAGCTAAATTTGAAGATAATGTGTTAACTATTTATAGTAAAAACTTTAAAACTCTTAAGTTAAATTTTTCTCAACCTGAAGGTATGCTAAATCAAGTTGTTTTAGAAAATTCAAACGAAAAAACTTTTGATATTACTAATGTGCTAACAGAAGAAGTTATGTATTATACTATTAATCAAGTACAAGATAATGATTATCAATATCTAACAAATATTTCATTAAAAGAATCATTGAAAAAAGTTGCTTTAAAAATTGATATTCAAGGAAAGGATAAAATTTCAAGTTTATCTATTGGCGATAATAAAGAATTAGTTAAATTTGGAAGTTATTATGTTTGCTCTGCAGATTATAATGAAGAAATAACAATTAAAGTTGATTTGTCAGCAGAATTTACTGAAAGTTATCAAGTTCAATTTTTAGTAAATAATGAAGAACAAATAACTTCGGATAATACTTTAACTTTAAACGCTAAAGGAAATGAATTTAATATTATGAATATTACAATTAATATTATTTCTAAATAAAAATTAAATTTTCAATAAATTAATAATTTAAATAAAAACTCTGATTTTATATATAAAACATTAAAATCAGAGTTTTTGTTTTTTAAAGGATTATTACATATTTGTAAGTGCATTCCATGTGTTAGTTCCAACTATTCCATCTTGAACTAAATTATTTTGTTCTTGAAATTGTAAAACACCATTTTTAGTTTTACTGCCAAAAATTCCATCTATATCTCCTATATTAATAAATTTGCTCAGTAATAATTGTTGTAAAAATTGAACATAAGCTCCTCTTGAACCCTGTTTTAGAAGTGGATAAGGCGTGAGATTTAAAAGTGTAGTCCATGTATTTTTGCCTACTATACCATCTTCTACTAATCCATTTTCAGCTTGGAATTGTTTTACAGCGTTTTGTGTTGCAGAACCAAATATTCCATCTATAGAAAGATTATATCCATAATCATTATTTAATATAAATTGTAGTAGATAAACAAAATTATTTCGAGAACCTTGTCTTATAGTAGAATAATTATTTATATTATCTCTGGTTATATAATTTACACCTAAATAATCACAAACGCCATGACATGCTTCTTCACCTACTTCTGTTTGAAATAATGGATTAAGCATAAACATTGCCTCTCTATAATTTGTCATAAATCCTGCTTCTATTAGTGAAGAAACACAATTAACGCTAGATAAAACACCCACATCTAAAGTTTTTACACCTCTTCCTGTTTGTTCTGTGCCTTGCACTAATCTATTATATAAGTCTTGTGCTAAAATCCTAGATTGATTTGCTTTTACATTTTTAGGGGAATAAAATGTTTCAAGTCCATTAGCAGAGTTAAAGTCTTCGCCAAACGCATTGTAAGCAAAAGTTACAAGTAATGTTAGATTTTGAGAATTTATTCTTCTTACTCTTTCAGAAATTGATATATCTTGCAGTTCTGGTTTAACATCATATACTGAAAAATCTTGTCGCATACAAGCTTCAATAAACTTGTTTTTTGCTGCTCTATTAAATTCATTTTCGTAAATTTCTCTTCCTAGTGAGTCTATAAAAGGTGTTCTCTTTCCTGCAGTAGGTGGATTTACTCCATGTTCATCATTAGCTCCGATATAAAAATCTTCGTTTGCCATTATACCTCCATTTAAACAATATGTTAGTATATATGAACAAAAAAAAATGTTTGCTACTTGAACATTTTTCTTGATAATTTATATAATAAATTTTATAATTAAATTAAGTTAATTTTATTCAATAATTTATTAAAAAGGAGCAAAAATGAGAAAAAAAATAAAGAATATAAAGAAGAAACATCCTATTAAATTTTTTATTGTTTTATTATCATTTTTAATTGCAGGAGTTGGTGGTTTTTTAACTTGCAAATTCTTAACAAAAAATGACAAATTTGTTTTAATAGGTGATAAAGAAATAAATCTAATTTTAGGGCAAGAGTATAAAGATGAAGGAGCGCAAGTAATATTTTTTGGGAAAGATTGTTCAAAACAAATAAAAGTATCTAACAATATAGACTATTCATTGCCTGGATGTTATTATATAAAATATGAATATTCAAATTTATTTTATAAAAATGTTGTTAAATACAGGTATGTAAATATTTTAGAAAAGGAGGTTACAAATGAATAAAAAATCTTTTGTATTGACCTCTTTACTAATTGTGTTTGTTTTAATAGTTGGATTTATTGGTGGAGGTGTAATTTATCTATATTCAAATGTTCCTGAAAGTGATAAATATTCTTTTGGAGATTTTAATATTCATGTTATGCAACTCGGTAATCAATATACGGGCGATTGTATCTACATTAAAAGTGGAGAAACTGATATTTTAATAGATGCAGGTTCTAGGGGAAATAGTGCTAGCGTTATTTGTGAGTACCTTGATAATTATGTTGAAGATAATAAACTTGAATATGTTATAGCAACTCATGGAGATCAAGA
>CASEOW010000017.1 GCA_949289785.1 uncultured Bacillota bacterium
ATAAAATAATCAATTAAAATATAATAATTGATTATTTTTTATTAATTTAATATTATTAAAAATTATGAATTATTAAATATTTTTTTATTTTTTAATTAATTATTTATGAAATTATAATATAGATTTAATATTTCTGTGTATCTATATTTTAAAATAGAATTATAATTTTGTGATGAATTTTCTTGTAAACCACTACAAAGTTTTTTACTTATTTCAATAGATTGATTTAATAAGTTTGATAAATCTTTTATAATATCTATATTACTATAACTAAACAATGTATTAAAATCATCATATATGCAATTAAAATTACTATGTGCGTTGTTAACTGCAAGTCTTGCTGATATTTCATTATAAACATTTGTGTCAAGGCTTATAGCAATGTCAAATACTTCTTTGTAGTAATCGTAAGAACTTTGTAATGCTTTTGTTAAAACTTTTTTTTCTTCATTAGTAAATGTTCCTGATAGTGTAATACTATTAAATTTAACTGCAAATATTTCGCTATCTAAATTTTGATTAAGTTTAATACTATTTTGAACTTTAATTGCATCGTTTTTATTTTGATATATACTTGATACTACATAATAATAATCTTCGTTTTTCCATACAAAGCCTCCAGCTCCTATTTTTTGAAAATCTTCACTTCTTGTTAATGATTCGTTTTCAAGTTTAGATTTTGACAAAGCTAAAAAATACAATTCAAAAGTTGGGGAATAAACTTCTTGAGTGTCTGAATCTGTTTTAACTATCAAATTAGATAATAAGAATGCAAGGATTAATAAAAAAAGAAAAAATAAGCTTGAGAAAAATATTAAAAAATTTTTTTTAGGTTGATTTAAAATTTTTGGCATAAAAGATTGATTTTTCCCTCCTTATGTTTTATCAATGTAATGTATGACAAAATTTTGCATTCTATGAGAAAAAATGACTTTAAATAATTTAACAAATAATTTTTTAAGTTGTATAATATATATGCAAAATTTGTTTTAAAAGGAGATTTAAAAATTATGAAATTGAAACCTTTATTTGATAGGGTTGTTCTTAAACCTGAAGAAGAAAAAGAAACAAAGGGAGGAATTATTTTGCCAACTGCTACAGCTGAAAAATCTCAAATTGCTCAAGTGGTTGCTATTGGAAGTGGTCAAAATAGTGAAGGAAAACAAATTGGTATGAATGTTAATGTTGGAGATAAAGTTTTATTTAACAAATATAGTGGAACTGAAATTTCTATTGATGATCAAAAATATATTGTTATAAGGCAAGCAGATATTCTTGCTGTTATAGAATAGGAGGAATTATGTCAAAAAAAATTCTAGAAGGTATTGAAGCACGAAAAGCTTTAGAAAAAGGTGTTACAACTCTTGCTAATACTGTTAAAATTACTTTAGGGCCAAAAGGTAGAAATGTAGTTTTAGGTAAAAAGTTTTCTTCTCCACTGATAACTAATGATGGCGTTACTATCGCAAAAGAAGTTGAACTTGATGACCCATTTGAAAATATGGGTGCTGAACTTATAAAACAAGTTAGTATAAAAACTAATGATGTTGCTGGTGATGGAACTACAACTGCTTGTGTTCTTGCAGAAGCAATTATTAAAGAAGGCATGAAAAATTTTGCAGCTGGTGCAAATCCTATCATACTTAAAAATGGAATATTTAAAGCTATTGATGTAGCTTGTGAATGTTTGAAAAAAATTTCAAAACCTGTTGAAAGTTCTCTTGATATTATGCAAGTAGCTTCAATTTCTGCTGGTGATGAAAATGTTGGTAAATTAATTTCAGAAGCTATGGAAAAAGTAGGAGCAGATGGAGTTATCACTGTTGAAGAAGGTCAAAGTATGAAAACCGAACTCAACATTGTTGAAGGTATGCAATTTGACAGAGGATTTTTATCTGCCTATATGTGTACTAACCCTGAAAAAATGATAGCTGAGTTAGATAATCCTTACATTCTTATTACTGATAAAAAGATTTCTAATATTCAAGAAATTTTACCTCTTCTTGAACAAATAGTTAAAGTTGGTGCAAAACTATTAATAATAGCTGATGATGTTGAAGGTGAAGCTTTAACAACTTTAGTTTTAAACAAACTTCGTGGAACATTTACTTGTGTAGCAGTTAAAGCTCCAAGTTTTGGACAAAAAAGAAAAGATATGCTTGAAGATATAGCTATTCTTACTGGTGGAACTGTAATTAGTGAAGAGTTAGGTTTTGAACTTGGAAAGGTTACTATTGAAAATCTGGGAAGAGCTAAAGCTGTAAAAGTTGATAAGGATAACACAACTATTGTTGATGGCGCTGGAGATAGTGAACAAATCAAAGCTAGAATTAGTTCTATTAAAAATCAAATCAAAGAACAAGACAGTGAATATGAAATTGAAAAATTAAATGAAAGACTTGCTAAACTTGCAGGTGGAGTTGCTGTAATTAAAGTAGGTTGTGCTACTGAAGTTGAAATGAAAGAAAAGAAATTAAGAATTGAAGATGCTTTAGCTGCAACAAAAGCTGCTAGTGAAGAAGGTGTTGTTCCTGGTGGTGGAGTGGCATTGTTAAAAACTTCTAAGCCCATTAAAGACCTTATCGAAACATTGCAAGGAGATGAAAAGACAGGTGCTATGATTGTTTTAAATGCAATAGAAGCTCCTATTCGTCAAATAGCTAAAAATTCAGGTGTTGATGGTGGTGTTGTTGTAAATAAAATTTATGAAAATATCGACAAAGATGGTTATGGCTTTGACGCTTTAAATAATGAGTATTGTAACATTATTGAAAAAGGTATTATAGACCCAACTAAAGTTACTCGCTCTGCACTTCAAAATGCAGGAAGTGTAGCAGGCACTATGCTTACAACTGAAGCTCTTGTTGTTGAAATAGAAGATAAAACTAAGCCACAAAATGTTGATGTTTATTAAAATTTAATTTAATAATAAAAAAATACGAACAATTATTTTGGTGTTCGTATTTTTTTATTATAGATTTTTTTTTATTTTTAATCTTATAAATTTATTTTGTTCTATAGAAAATTTTTGTTAATACCTTTAACACAAAACTCTTTGGGAAGAATTTTTGTATTTGATACATAATCTTATTTCTAGTTCCCATTACATATTGTGGTTTTAATTTCTTTTTATTAGCTATTTTAAAGATAATTTGAGTTGCTTTTTCAACACTCATTCTTTTGTCTTCACGACTATCAATTCTTTGTGCAGATAATGCTATTGCATCTTTATATCTTTCATTTGTTACATAGCTTTTTACTCTATTTTTAGTAAAATTTGTTTTAACATCACAAGGACAAATTGCAGTAGATTGTATTTTTGTTTTACATAATTCCATTCTTAAGCAATCACTTAGCATACTTACAGCTGATTTGCTAGAACAATAAAATGCTCTAAATGGTAAAGGAAATAGTGCACAGGCAGAGCTGATATTAATAATTTTTGCTTTTTCATTCATTATTGGCAAACAACATTGAATAGCATAAGTTGTTCCTAAAACATTTACTGCATATTCCTTTTCAATTTGTTTTTCATCAATAAGTTCAATAGCTCCAGAAAGTCCAAAACCAGCGCAGTTTATAAGCATATCTATTTTTCCTGCTTGTTTTTCTATTTCATTGAAACAATTTTGTAATGCTGATTTATCCGATACATCAGCAATAAAGTCGTCATCAGCAATACTTATTCCAAAAACCTTATCTCCTCTTTCTTCAAATAATTTTCTTAAGTTTTTTCCTATACCACTAGAAGAACCAGTAATTACTATATTCAATTTTTCTTTCTTTTTCACGCTTTCACCTCATCATAATTTTGCTTTTATAGTATATAATAAATTATCAAAAGGACAAAATAATTTGACAAGATTTATATTTTAATGATATTATTTCATGTATATTGGAGCATATTAATAATTATATAACTTAAAGATAATAAGGAGAGATATGAATAATACAAAAAAATATTTGATTATTACAGCTATAATATTTTGTATAATAGGTATTGGTTTTGATATTTATGATATAGTGCTATGGTTTTTAGCAGAGCCTGCTCAAAGAACTGTTGTTTTTTATTTAGTATACATGTTTATAGAAATTGCTTGCAATATTGCAGTGGTAGTTTTGCTAACTCTTGCAATTTGGAAGAATGGAACTTTATTTAGACAAAGATATGGATATTACATGACAGCTCTTGTTATTTCTATAATTATTAACCTTCTTTCTGTTTCTACTATATTATTAATTATAACAATGTTTATTTCTGATTGGGTTTGGGTAAAACCTGAAAAAGAAGAAATTTTACCAAAAGATGATAGTGAACTTACTAAGCAAAAGAAAATTGAAAATCTTAGAAAAGAACTCGATGAGGGTAAAATAACTCAAGAACAATTTCAAGAAGAACTTATGAAACTTTTATAAGTTCTTTTTTATTTTTTCAAATTTTATGTAAAAAGGAAAAATTAGTAATAATTAATAACAAACTTTCATATTTTGTGGTATGAGAAAAATACATTTTAAAGTTATAAAATTAAAAAGTTGGGCTGTTAATCTTGTTATTGCTTTAGTAATAGGTGTAGTAGGGGGACTTGCTATTTTTACTGGAGTAAATGCTATTCCAACAACTGCTGTCAGTGGAGTTTATTATAATGGAGATAAGACAAGTAACAATGTTTCATTAATGATAAATGTATATTGGGGAACTGAATATCTTGATGATATGCTTTCTATATTAAAAGAAAAAAATGTCAAAACCACTTTTTTTATTGGTGGAACTTGGGCTGTTTTAAATGAAGAATATTTAAAAAAAATATATAATGATGGACATGAAATAGCTAACCATGGATATCATCATAAAGACCATGATAAACTTGACGAACAGGGGAACTTGAATGAAATTCAAACAACTCATACAATAATTAAAGAGCTTCTTGGAATAGATATGACACTTTTTGCTCCGCCTAGTGGTGCTTATGATAAATTAACGGTATCTTGTGCAACTCAACTTGGTTATAAAACAATAATGTGGACTAGAGATACTATAGATTGGAGAGATAAGGACGCAGATTTAATATATAGTAGAGCTGTCAAGAATGCGCATGGTGGAGATTTAATTTTAATGCATCCAACAGAAATGACAGTTAAAGCTTTGCCTAAAATTATAGATTATTTTCAATCAAACTCTTTTAATTTAACTACTGTTAGTGAAACTTTAGGTGTTTAATGTATATTAAATTTATCTTAAAACATTATTTTTGCTGTTTATTTTACAATAATTATCAATTTTAGTTTTTAATAAAATTTAGAAAACAAAAAAAACAATAATAATACAAAAATATTCTCAAAATATCTCACTCATACTTGAGAATATTTTTATTTTGTGCTATCATTAAAAAAGAAATAAGTTTAAACATTTTATTTTTTGTTTAAAACTACATTGATAAAGGAAATATTATGGCGATTTTTCAAGTAAACAAAAAGAAAAAAGATACTAAGAATATAAAAAAAATATTTGGTTGGATAATTCTGTTTCTTTCAACTATTGTTTTTTTATTTTCTGTGACAAAATTAGTTCCTTTTTTACAACAATTCTTTTTAGGAATTTTAGGTGTTTTTGTTTATCCTTTCTGTGTTTTAGGCCTTATTATTTCATTAGCTTTACTTAACGATAAAAAATATGTAATGCCTAAAGCTTATGCCATATTTCTTTCCTTAAGTTTGGTATTATTTTTGTCAATTATTCAACTTATCATTATTGGTTTACCTAAAGATTTGAGTTACGGTCAATACATCGCACTTAATTATACTAAAAAATTTACTGCAGGTGGAATGATTATTGGTTTTATTCCTTCTTCACTTTTATATCTTATGGGTGCTCCAGCAACTTATGTTGTTCTTTCAATTGGCTTAATTGTGTCAATTGCATTTTTTGTTGAAAATGTTCTTTCTTTTAGAAAAACTATAAAAGAGCAAAAACCTATAAGCTTTTTACTTAGAGAAAAGAAAGAAAAAGTTAATCCTTTTGAAAAAACACAATCTCCAGAAGTTGAAAAAAGAAGACCAATTCTTGATGATAATATCAATATAACATTTGATGCTTCCAGAAAAGAAGAACAATCAAGAGAAATGACTGCTAGAGAAAAACTTGGATTGGTTGGAAATTATAAAGGCAATCAACCTCAGCAAACATTAGTTCTTCCAAAAGAAGAAAAAGCTGAAGGAAAAGTCCCAAAAGGAATGTCAATAAAAGAATACCTTCTTTCGCCTCCTAAAGTTGATATGGACGAGTTTTTAAGTAGAAGACCTAAACCAAGACAAACACAATCTCAGACTAGTCAAATAAATTCAAATCAATATACTTCTAGTCAAAGTTATCAAACTAGTGTATTTTCAAATGGAGTAAGTCAAAATGAAATAAATAGCAATATCCAGTCCTTAAAAAATGAACAGAATAATGTTCAATCAACTTATGAAACCGAAGAAAATTTTGATTTCTCTCAAGAACAAATTAAAAGACAAAATTTAAGTGATATCAAACCAGAAGAGATAACAAACGAAGCTGAAAATATTATTAAAAGTGTTGCTATGCAAGAACAACTCGAAAGGGGAGAAATTCAAAATAATCAAAATAACGATGAATATTTTGATTTTGGAAATAGCATTAATGATGATAATGATATAGTGAATAATGATAGCGATATAAATGTTGATAGTTTTGATACTAATGATAGTGTAAATTACAATGTCAATGATAATACAAATCAAACTGATAATATACTTTCTAGAGATAATAATTTAAATTCAAGAGATAATATTTTATCCAGAGATAGTTTGCATAGTAATGATAGAATTTTATCTCGAGATGACAACATTTCTAGTCCAAGAAGTGAAATCTTTTCAAGAGATGAAAGAAAAGAAAATAAAATTGAACAAAACGAAAATAGATTTAGACCTAATGATGAAATTGCTAAAAGAAAAAGATTTGTCAATTTGGAAGAAGATAAACCTGCTAAAAAAATCGTTCCTTATAAATATAATCGTCCACCAATTGACCTTATTACAACTGTTTCCGATGATCCTTCTAGATTTAATGATGAAATTCCAATGAAAAGGGTGGCTCTTGAAAATGCTCTTGAAAATTTTGGTGTTCCAGCAAAAGTTCAAAATGTTGTAATTGGTCCAACAGTTACAAGATATGAAATTGAAATGCCTGAAGGTATTTCAGTAAAAAGAATTTTATCACTCGATGCTGATATTGCGTATGCATTATCTGCAAATGGTCAAATTAGAATTGAAGCTCCTATTCCTGGGCGTAGTATTGTAGGTATTGAAGTTCCTAACAATAAAGTTGCTAAGGTAAGTATTAAAGATGTTCTGCAATCAAAAGAGTTTACTCTTTCTCCATCACCACTTACTTTTGCTTTAGGAAAGGATATCAGCGGAAATGTTAGGGTATGTAACTTACAAAAAATGCCTCATCTTCTTGTTGCGGGAACAACAGGTAGTGGAAAAAGTGTATGCCTAAATTGTATTATTACCTCTATTCTTTATAAAGCTAGTCCTGATGAAGTTAAATTTATTTTAATTGATCCTAAACAAGTTGAACTTTCTATGTATGAAGGTTTGCCTCATCTTGTTGTTCCTCGAGTTATTACAGACCCTAATAAAGCTGTTAATGCTCTTTCTTGGGCAGTAGATGAAATGGAAAGAAGATTTAAACTTATATCTGAAGAGAGAGTTCGTAACATAGGTGAATATAACAAAATCGACAAAGTTCTTTCTTGTCAAGTTGAAAAAATGCCATATATAATCATTATTTTTGATGAGTTTGCTGATTTTATGGCTATAAACAAAAATGAAATTGAAGATAAAATTAGAAGACTTGCTGGTAAAGCTAGAGCTGCAGGTATTCATCTTATACTTGCTACACAAAGACCTTCAACTGATGTTGTAACTGGAACTCTTAAGGCAAACTTACCTGCAAGAATTGCTTTCAAAGTTGCATCAAGAGTGGATAGTGAAGTTATCATGGGTGCAACAGGTGCTGAAAAATTGTTAGGTTATGGTGATATGTTATATAAACCTGCCGATTCTGAACCTGCAAGACTTCAAGGTTGTTTTATTGATACTCCTGAAACAAAGGATATTGTTAATTATATTACAGTAAATAATGAAGAAATTTTTGATGAAGAAGCTTTCAATGCTATAAACAATCCTAATAAATCTAATAATGGTGGCGGAAATGATAAAGATGGGGTTGACCCACTTCTTCCACAGGCATTAAAAATTTGTATTGATAATGGCGTTGCTTCTACTACTATGGTTCAAAGAAAACTTTCAATAGGATATCCTAGAGCTGCTCGTATTGTTGACCAAATGGAAGAAAGGGGATACATCTCAAGCGCAGAAGGTTCAAAACAAAGATCTGTTTATATTACTATTGAAGAATTTTATTCTATTTTTGGAGATATTTATGACTAATGAAATTATGACTAAGGAAAAACTAAAGAAAAAAATTGTTTCTGCTATAAGTTTAGGTTGCGATAAAAATAGAGTAGACCTTGAAAAAATGTTTGGACAATTAAAAGAATATGGATTTGAAATAAGTGATAATGTTGAAAATTCAGATATTGTAATTGTGAACACTTGTGCATTTATTGAACCAGCTATTGAAGAAGCTATAATGAATATAATTTATGTAGAAGATTTAAAGAAAAAAGGGCTAATAGAGAAAATAATAGTTTCTGGATGTCTGCCAGAGCGTAACTTTGATGAAATAAAAGCGAACTTTCCATCAGTAGATAAGTTTTTAAAACTTAAAGAAAATTCTCAAATTTGTCAAGTTATTGAAAGTCTTTATAATTGTTCTTGTTCTAAACCTGTAAAAACATTTAAAAGAATACTAACTAATAGCCCATCTTTTGCATATTTAAAAATAGCTGATGGATGTAACAACGCTTGTTCTTATTGCACAATACCTAGAATTAGGGGAAGATATGTAAGTTATCCTATAAATGATTTAGTAAATGAAGCAAAACTTTTAGTTGCAAATGGTGTCCAAGAAATTATTTTAGTTGCTCAAGATACAACAAGATATGGAGAAGATTTGTATGGAGAGAATTGTTTAATTAAATTATGTGAAAAACTTTCTAAAATCAAAGATTTAAAGTGGATAAGGTTACATTATCTTTATCCTGAAAAAATAGACAAAAAATTACTTGATTTTATAGTAAAGAACAAAAAAATGTGTAAATACATAGATGTTCCATTGCAACATATAGATAATGATATTTTAAAGAGTATGAGAAGAAGGCTTGATGAAAATGAAACTAGAAATCTTATTAATACTATAAAAAATGATTATCCTGAAATTTCCTTAAGATCAACTTTTATAGTCGGTTATCCAGGGGAAAATCGTAAGCAATTTAAAAAACTTTGCCAATTTATTAAAGAATCAGAATTTGATTATGCAGGATTTTTTGCATATTCAAAAGAAAGCGGAACTGCTAGTTTTTATATGAAAAATCATATTAAAAAAATTATTAAAAATCATAGGTTAAAAGTAATTAAAAAAATACAAAACGATATTACTACTAAAAAAGCTATGTCTATGATTGATAAGGTAGTAGAAGTTTTAGTAGATTCATTTGATTCTCAAAATGGAGAATTTATTGCTCATAGCCAAAATCTTTCACCTTTAGTTGACTTTGGTGTAAGATTTGTGGATAATGGGAATGTTAAAGAAAATACTTTTGTCAATGTTAGAATATATGATTTTGACGGAAGTGATTTTAAAGGGGAGGTTGTATGAATACACCAAATAAAATAACTTTATCTAGATTATTATTATTGCCACTAATAATTTTCTTTTATCTTGCTGATTTTATACCTTTTGCAAGATTAGTATCTACAATACTTTTTATTACTGCTTGTTTAACAGATTTTCTTGATGGTTATCTTGCTAGAAAAAATAATCAAGTTACAACATTAGGGAAGTTTTTCGATTCAATAGCTGATAAAGTATTAATTATGACAGGAATGATACTTATAATTTCTGCTCCTATTGCAAATGGAGTTGCTGTTGTTTATCCAACTTGGTTAGGAATTGTATGTATAATAATAATGCTTGCTAGAGAATTTATAATAAGTGCTTTAAGACAAATTGCTGCTTCACAAGGTATTGTTTTAGCTGCTGAAAAAAGTGGAAAAATTAAAGCAACTATTCAATACATATCAGTTTCATTATATTTCTTCTATGCATTTATTTTGACAGATGTGGTTAAACTTGCAGATTTTCCAGAAAAAACTTTTGCTATAATCAACTTTATTTTGATGATTATTCTTTGCGTGGCAACTTTCTTAACAATTTATTCAGGGGTTGGTTACTTAATTAGAAATAGAAAAGTATTCTCTGAAGCTGGCAAAGACGAGGAAAAAGAAAATTCTAAAAAGCAAAATAAAAAAACTAAATCTTCAAAAGCTAAAATTGAAGAAAATATAGAAGATAAAACAGACGAAGAAGTTGAAAACAAATAATTTATAATTTACAAATATAATGTTAGATAATAAACAAAATTAAGGAATAATTATGGAATATAAGATTTTTATATTTTCTCAAGAGATATTAAGTGGACAAACAGAATTTGATTATTCAAAATTTTTCAAATTATGTGATGAGGTTATGATTAATCCAATTAGTGTTAATGTTGAAAAACCTACTTTATCTATTGAAATAGGAAATGAAAATCTTATATTTTTTTGTGAAAACAAAAAAATTGACGAACTTATTTTAAATAATCTTTCAAAATTAGGAAAACAAAAAGCAATAATTGATGAACAGGTTGTTATTTTTGAAAATAAGGAAAATAATTTTGTATTTATTCCTATTGAAATGGATTTGGATATTTTAAAAAAGATTTTTGTTAAAAGTAAAGAACTTAAGTTCTGTCAATTTCATGTTTTTGGGTTAACTACAAATCAAGTTATTGAAAAGTTAGATGATTTAAAAAATGTAATTCCAGAGATGAATTATAAAATATATTGCAATAATTTAATTGCTGATATATACATTTCTTACAAAAGTGAAGATTCTCAAATTATAGACGATTATCAAGTTCGCATAGCACAAAAGTTTACTCAAAATCTATTTAGCGAAAATGAATTTAATCTATGTGACATTATTCAAAAAATGCTAACTTTAAAGTCTTATAAAATTGCAATAATGGAAAATGTTACTAAAGGAAAAATAGTTCAAAGTTTACTTGAAAAAAATGAATTTATTTCATTATTAGAAAGATGTGATTTTAAAAATTTTGATTATTCTTCAAGTGAAGATATCTATAATAAAATGGTTGAGTATCAATCTTTGACAAATGCAAATGTAAAAATAGTTACTAACGGAAAATATACTGAAGATGGTCTTGAATTTATTTTTGCTTTATCTATTAATGGTGAAATATTTTTATACAAATCAAATTTTAAAGCAAGTTATACAAAATGCATTGAAATGGCAAAAAACTTCTTGCTTTTTCATTTGGCTAAAAAACTAAGACATAATTAAATTTTATCATCTTTTTATGTTAGTATAATTGTTTATTATTTGATTTACAAAAGATATTTAATTTGATATAATAATTGCATTGAGAGGTTAAAATGGATAAAAAAGATACAAAATTAGATGAAAGAAAAGAAAATTTGGAACACGCACTTTTACAAATAGAAAAACAATATGGAAAAGGTGCTATCATGAAACTCGGTGATAGGGTAAACGAACCTATAGATGTTATTCCTACTGGTTGTTTAACTTTAGATATAGCTCTTGGAATTGGTGGAATTCCTAGAGGTAGAGTTATAGAAATTTATGGACCAGAATCTTCTGGTAAAACTACTGTTTCATTGCACATTATAAGTGAGGCTCAAAAATTAGGTGGAGTTGCTGCATTTATTGATGCAGAACATGCTCTCGACCCAATTTATGCAGAAAAACTTGGGGTGAATTTAACTGAATTATTAATTTCTCAGCCTGATAATGGTGAACAAGCTTTAAATATTTGTGAAATGCTTGTTAAATCTGGCTCAGTTGATATTGTTGTTGTAGACTCTGTTGCTGCTCTTACACCAAAAGCCGAAATAGATGGCGAAATGGGTGATAACCATGTAGGTTTGCAGGCAAGAATGATGAGTCAAGCATTGAGAAAACTCACTGGTGTAATTAATAAAAGTAACACTACAGTTATATTTATTAATCAACTTCGTGAAAAAGTTGGTGTTATGTTTGGTTCTCCAGAAACTACAACAGGTGGTAAAGCTTTAAAATTTTATTCAAGTATAAGACTTGATGTTAGAAAAAAAGATACAATAAAAGACGGAGTTAATATTGTAGGAAATAGGACAGTTGTTAAAGTTGTTAAAAATAAACTTGCTCCACCTTTTAAAACAGCTGAATTTGATATTATTTATGGTCAAGGTGTAAGTCAAATTGGTTGTGTGATTGACCTTGCACTTGAAAAAGATATAATTAAAAAATCTGGTTCATGGTTTTCATATAATGATGAAAAAATTGGACAAGGAAAAGAAAATGTTAAAAATTACCTTGACCAAAATAAAGAAATTTATAATGAAATTTTTGATAAAGTTAAATCAGCTTATGGAATTGTTTAATAATAAATTATTAATTGAAAGTATAATAAATAAAAAGCGAAACTATATTTGTTTCGCTTTTTTTATTGCAACAATTTAAATGTTTTATTTTATTTTATTTTATTTTTAAACATACCACTTATCTTTCTTTTCACCAAATTTAGTATTCAAAAAAGTTAATTTTTCAATTTGAGTAATTTCAGGCGATAGAGTATAAAAATATTCAATTTCAATTATTTGTTTATTTGATTTAATTGGCAATGATACATTTTGAGTTCCATTTTTCCCAGAAACTTCTTTTAAAACAAATTCTCCGCTTTTAAATCTATAAGTGATATAATCTTTACTTTCAAACTCAATATTTGCTCTGTTCTCAACTACTTTTCCTTTAAATGTTTGCTTAGGAACTTGAGTAAATTTATTTGATATATCATTTGGCATATTAAACTTAGAAAAAATTTCTGTTTGTGTGTATCTTTCTGGCATATAAGGATTAGCTAAAACCACACGATGATTTTCATTTAACTCAGTGCTATCAATTGCTCTTTCTTCTATGCAAGAAGGAATGTTGAATGTGGAATTATCTTCAATTGTCTCCATATAAGACTTAACTATTTGAGTAGGTTGATTGCCACCAGCGTAATCTATAGGTGTATTGTCAAGATTGCCAAGCCAAACAGCTACTGTTTGTGCCTTAGTGTATGAAACATTCCAAGCATCTAAGTTTTGTTTTGAATTTTTCTTTCCTACAGTACCTGTTTTAGATGCAATGTTATCAAATTGAGAAAGTTTTTTTGCTGTTCCAGTTTTGGCACATTCTTTAAGCATATCTGTTAGAAGATATGCAGAATCTTCTCTTAAACAATCTTGAAAATTTGGTTTATTTATATAGACTAATTTGTTGTTTTTATCAGTTATAAAATTGATAAATTTTGCCTCTGCAAATTTACCTTCATTTGCAAATGTAGAATAAGCGTTAGCAAGTTGTTTTATATTTACGCCATAAGTCATGCCACCAAGTGCTATTGCATAACTATTATCATTTTCGTCAAAATTAATTCCCATGCTTTCTGCATAGAGTTTAGATTTTTCAATACCAGTATAACTTAAAATTTTTACAGCAGGTATGTTTATAGATTTAGATAATGCTTCTGTTGCGCTTACATATCCATGATAAACATCTCCGACATTTTTTGGGTTATAATCAGATATTGTTGTTTTTTCGTCAAGTATCTGCGTGCAAGGATAAATAATATCTTCATTAAGAGCAGGGGCATAAACTAGTAAAGGTTTAATTGCAGAACCTGGTTGTCTTTTTGCATCTAAAATTTTATAATTGCTTTTTCCTATATAAGCGGAAACTGCCATTTTATCATTATCTATTACAATAGCACTTCCATCGCAATTTAATTCTTGATTAAATAAAGCATTTTCTAGTGCTGTTTGTTTTTCTTTGTTTTGGTATGTATAAATTTTATATCCTTTTAAAGCTATTTGTCTAGCAGGGATTTTTAATATTTCTTCCGCTTCGTCTATAGCAGATTGACTATAAGAATTAAGTTTATTTTTAGACTGAAGATTTAACGAAAGATTTAGTGGTGAGTTGATAGCCTGATTGTATTGTGCCGTTTCTATAAAACCATCTTTATACATTTCGGATAAAACTAAATTTCTTCTTTTTAGACAATTTTCTCTATTCTTTGTTGGTGAATATTTGGCAGGAGATTTGATAATTCCTGCTAAAAGTGCACTTTGTGAAATCGATAGTTCTTTTGCAGGACATGAAAAATAATAATTAGATGCGTTTTCAATTCCGTAACAATTATTTCCAAAGTATATCACATTTAAGTATTTTTCTAAAATTTCATCTTTACTATATTCTTTTTCTAATTTTTGAGCAAGAGCAATTTCTTTTATTTTTCTTTCAAAAGTTTTTTCGCTTGTTAAAAGAGTGTTTTTTATTAGTTGTTGAGTAATAGTAGATGCTCCTTCTTTCAGTTTTCTTGATTTTAAATTATTTATTGTTGCTTTTGCTATTCTTTTGTAATTAACTCCATTATGAGTATAGAAATTTTTATCTTCAATGGAAATAAAAGCATTTTTTGTATGGTCTTGTAAAGTAGAAATTTTAGTATAATTATTATTTATTTGATTATCTTCTTTTATAGGGATATTTTCATTATCAAATATTTCTATATTGACTGCTTGAGTTAATAATGCTTCTTCATCTAAAGGTATACTTTTTGCTTTGAAATAAATTGATGATATATAAAAGCCTACTGCAATAGTTACAGAAAGAATAAGTAAGAAAACAATAATAAAGCTCCATTTTAAAAATTTTTTCATCTTTTTTATTATGCTTAATATTAAATAAATTATTAATAAATATTTATTCTTTATTTTCCAACTTAAATTTGTTGAAAATTTTGTCATATTATTGTATAATTTATATGTTAAATTAGGAGATAAATATGAAATATTTTATTGTTACTTATGGTTGTCAAATGAATGTGCATGAATCAGAAAAAATAGCAGGAATTCTTGAACAACTTGGTTATAAAGAATGTAAAAAAAGAGAAGAAGCAGATATAATTGTTTTTAATACTTGTGCAATAAGAGAGGGTGCTGAAGAAAGAGTGCTTGGGAATGTTGGCAATTTAAAAAGATTAAAAAAACAAAATAAAGATTTAATAATTGTAGTCTGTGGTTGTATGACTCAAAAAGAAGAAACTGCAAAAAATCTTATGAAGAAATTTCCATTTATAGATATTGTTATAGGAACATTTAACTTGCCAAAACTTGCAAGCTATATTGAAAAAGTTAAAGAAGGCAGACAATTAGAGATTTTGCAAGAAGGAGAACTTGACGAGATTCTTCCTTATAAGAGGTCAGATAAAGATAATGCGTGGGTCAATATTATGCAGGGGTGCAATAATTTTTGCACTTATTGTATCGTTCCTTATGTTCGTGGAAGAGAAAAATCGCGAAAAGAAGAAAATATTTTAAATGAAATTAAGGAAATTATTAAAGAAGGTAAATATAAAAAAATTACATTGCTTGGTCAAAATGTTAACTCTTATGGTAAAGATTTAGAAAAGCCTGTTTCTTTTGCTAAATTATTAAGTGATATTTGTGCTTTAGATGGTGATTTTAAACTTTCATTTATGACTTCTCATCCTAAAGATTTGACAAGTGAAGTTATAGATGTTATTGCTAAGGAAGATAAGATTGAAAAATATATACACTTGCCAGCACAAAGTGGAAATAATAGAATTTTAGCTCTTATGAATAGGCGTTATACTAGAGAAAGATATTTAGAAATTATAGATGAAATTAGAAAAAAAATTCCTAATTGTAGAATTACTTCTGATTTTATTGTGGGCTTTCCAAGTGAAACTGAACAGGAGTTTGAAGATACTATGAGTTTAATTGAAAAAGTGCAGTTTGATAGCATTTTTGCTTTCATGTATTCAAAGAGAGAAGGCACAGTTGCTAGTAAGATGGAAGAACAAATTAGTGATAAAGAAAAACATCTAAGAGTTAATAAACTTCTAAAACTTGAAAAACAAATTCAAAAGGAGACTGGTAAAAGATGAACAACTTAACTTTAGAAGATTTTAGATTGCGATACAATGAATTATCTCCAGCAATGAAACAATACTACGATATTAAAAGTAATTATAAAGATTGTTTGCTTTTATATAGAATGGGTGACTTTTACGAAACTTTTGTAGATGATGCAGTTGAAACAGCTAAAACACTTGAACTTGTTTTAACAGGGAAGGCTTGTGGGCTTGATAGAAAAGCGCCAATGTGTGGTGTGCCACATCATGCTGTTCAAAATTATATTGCTAGACTTGTTAATGCCGGATATAAGGTTGCTATATGTGAGCAAGATAAATTTGACGAAACTTCAAAAGTATTTACTAGGGAAGTTACAAGGGTAATCACACCGGGAACCATTATAGATAGCGAAATGCTTACAGAAAGCAAAAATAATTATCTTCTATCAATTTACTTTGCTAATGGTAAAATTGGGGCAACTTATGTAGATATTTCAACAGGGGAATTTGAAGTTGTAAGTATAGAAGAAAACTTAGAAAATCAAGTATGTGATTTAGTTGCAAGAATTAATCCTTCAGAAGTAATTGCTAATGAAGATGGAACAAAATTTTACAATAATTTGCAAGTTGTTCATCTTGGGGCAAGAAGAGCTAATAAATATTATGAATGGGCTTATACAAAATCAAGAGCAAATGAAAATATGGAAAAACAATTTGGTGTTAATTATGAAAGAGTGTATGATTTAACCAAATTTGACAATATTATTTGTTCTAGTGGAGCTTTGTTAGAGTATCTCAAAGAAACTCAAAAAAAGACTATGTCTAATATTAATAAAATTAGAATTGTTAGAAATAATAATTTTCTTATTTTAGATAGTGCTTCAAGAAGAAATCTTGAAATTAATGAATCAAATAGAGACAGAAAAAAGACAGGTTCTTTGCTTTGGGTATTAGACAAAACAAGTACTGTTATGGGTGCTAGATATTTAAGAAAAATGATAAATGAACCTTTGCAAGATATACAAGAAATAAATTGCAGATTAGACGCTGTAGAGGAATTAACTAGAAAACTTGTTTTAAGAGATAGGCTAACTAGAGGACTTGAACAAATTTATGATATTGAAAGAATTTCAGCTAAAATAGCTTATGGTAATATTAATCCAAAAGAGATTGTTACTTTAGGCTTTTCTTTAAAAAAAGTTCCTATTTTAAAACAAATTTTAAATGAATGTCAAAGCGAATATTTAGTTAAGGCTAGAGAAGAAATTATAGATTTTACTGCTGTTCAAAATTTAATAGAACAAGCTTTTGATGAAGAGGTGTCTTCTTCTACAAAAGATGGCGGTTTTATAAAAAGTGGATTTAATAAAGAATTAGATAATTTAAGAAATGCAAAAACTCGTGGCAATGATATGTTAGATAGTCTATTAGATAAAGAGATAGAACTTACTGGTATCAAAACTCTTAAATATGGCTATAACAGAATTTTTGGGTATTATTTTGAAGTTAGTAAAGGACAATTAGAAAATGTTCCACTTCAAAGATATATAAGAAAACAAACTACTGTTAATAGTGAAAGATTTATTACCGAAGACCTTAAAAAAATTGAAGACGAAGTTTTAGGTAGTGATGAAATGGCAGTAAAACTAGAAAAAGATATTTTTGCTAAAATTAAAGAATTTCTTTTAGGATATCTTAAATCATTTCAGTCAATTTCTAAAACTATTGCTAAAATAGATTTTGTTATTTCTCTTGCTCAAGTTGCTATTAAAAATAATTTTACAAGACCACAAATGACAAAAACAGATAATTTAAGCATAGTTGAAGGTAGACATCCTGTTGTTGAACAATATTTAACAAGCGGAGCTTTCGTTAGCAATGATACTACGCTTGATGGTGAAGAAAATAAAATAATGGTTATTACTGGACCTAATATGTCAGGTAAAAGTACATACATGAGACAAGTTGCTATAATTACTTTACTTGCTCATATAGGAAGTTTTGTGCCTGCTAGAAGAGCAATTATCCCTATAACAGATAGAATTTTTACAAGAGTAGGGGCTAGTGATGACTTAGCATTAGGTCAAAGCACTTTTATGGTTGAGATGAGTGAAGTTGCTTTAATTTTAGCTAATGCAACGGATAAAAGTTTGATACTTTTAGACGAAATCGGAAGGGGAACTTCAACTTTTGACGGTTTAAGTATAGCTTGGTCTGTTATTGAATATCTTTCTAAACATTTTAAATCTAAAACACTATTTGCTACACATTATCATGAATTAACTGAACTAGAAGGTGTTTTAAATGGTATTAAAAATTATAAAATAGCAGTTAAAGAAGAAAATGATGAAGTAGTCTTTTTAAGAAAAATTGTAAGAGGTGGTGCAAATAAAAGTTTTGGTGTAGAAGTTGCTAGACTTGCTGGCGTTCCAAAAGAAGTTATAGATAGAGCTAAAGAAATCTCTAAAAATCTTGAAAGTGTAAATAATAAAATTGATTTGAATTTATTTAAAGACGAAAAGAAAGAAAAAGCCAACGAAAATATAAAAACTGCATTAAACATTCTTTCAATTTTGAAAGATTTGAATATTAATAATATTACTCCAATGCACGCATTTGATTTATTAAATGATTTAATAGAAAAAGCTAAGGAGGAAAAAGAATAATGAAAATTAATGTTCTTGAACCTAAAGTTTTTAATAGAATTTCTGCTGGAGAGGTTGTTGAAAGACCTGCGTCTATTGTAAAAGAACTTGTTGAAAATAGTATAGACGCTGGTAGTAAAAATATTAAGATAGAAATTACTGAAGGTGGAATAAAAAATATTACTATTTCTGATGATGGATGTGGAATAGAAAAAAATGATCTTGTAACTGCTTTTCTTCCTCATGCTACAAGTAAAATAAAAAATGTTGAAGATTTAGATAATATTGAAAGTCTTGGTTTTAGAGGTGAAGCGCTTGCAAGTATAGCCTCTGTTTGTCAAGTAAAACTTTCATCTAAAGTCAGAGGAGCAGAAAGCGGATATTCAATTTCTGTTAATGGTGGAGCATTTGATGATGTTAAAGAAGTTGCAAGAATTGAAGGAACGACTATTTCATGTTCTAACCTTTTTTTCAATACTCCTGTTAGAGCAAAATTTTTAAGAAAACCAAAAACAGAAGAAAGTGAAATAACACATTTAGTAGAAAAATTCATGTTGTCAAACAGTGAAATTTCATTTAGTTATTATATAGATGGAAAATTAATCTATAATACAACTTCTTGTTCACAAAAAGACATAATATATACAATATATGGAAATGAAATATATGAAAATTTAGTTGAAGTAGACTATGAAGAAGCTGGTTATAAGATAAATGGTTACATAACTAAACCTAAAGTTTCAAAATCTAATAGGACATATCAAACATTGTTTGTTAACGGCAGATTTATTGAAAGCTTTTTGATTTCAAATGCAGTGCAAGGAGTTTATGAATCATTTCTTATGAAAGGGAGATTTCCTGTTTATGTTTTAAGTTTAACTTTACCTTCAGATTGTGTTGATGTTAATGTTCATCCTTCAAAAAGAGAAGTTAAATTTGAAAATCCAGGTAAAATCTTTAGTATAGTAAGAAAAGCTATAGAAAAAGCACTTTTATCTGTAAATCAAATAGCACAGTTAGTTTTACCTGAAAACAATTTCAATTTTGATATAAATTCTAACAAAAATTTGTCGAATGAAGAAAATATTAAGTATAATTCAGCTGATAATTTAGATAACATTTCTAATTTTTCAAATAATGAAAATTTATCACAACAAGAAAAATTTAAGAAAAATATGAGTTTCGGCAAAAGTTTTTCGGTAGATTTATTTGATAAAGATAGTTTATTTACAAAACCTAAAGAATATGAAATTGAAAACGAAACACATAGCAAAGAACAAATAATTGAAAATGAAATAGAAGATAAAACTGAGGAAAACCAATCTATATTAAATTCTGAAAAACTTGATGAAAATAGTAAATTTTATAATTCCCAAAGTAGTTCAACTTATTTCTTTGACCAATCAAAAGAAGAACATGCCGGCGAAATTTCAAAAGAAAATTCATTTTTACAAGCTAGCGTTGAAAATGATATGAAAATAATCGGAACTATTTTTAAAACTTATATTGTTGTTGAACTTTATGATAGTGTTTATTTTATTGACCAACATGCTGGTTGCGAAAGAATTTTATTTGATAAACTTGTTAAGCAAATCGATGAAGGGGATATTGTTAAACAAGATTTACTACTTCCATATTCTTTCACTGTTGGAGCTTTAGAAACTAAATTTATTGATTCAATTTTGCCTCAATTAACTAAAATAGGATTTGATATTGAAAAAAATAATTCTACTTATAAAATCAAAAGTTTACCACTTGTTTTAATTGATATGGAACTTGGTAAATTTGTATCTGAAATTTTATCTGAAAACATTTCTTGGGAAAAAAAGAATAGTGATTTTATTCATTCTAAACTATGTCAAACTGCTTGCAAACACTCAATAAAAGCAGGAGATGAATTAAGCAAAAGTGATATTGTTTACATTCTTGAAAACATTAGGAAGGGAGTAATGCTTTGTCCACATGGAAGACCTGTTACACTACAAATAACAAAAACAGAATTTGAAAAAATGTTTAAAAGAATTGTTTAGGAGATGATTAAATGGAAAACAAAAAAACAAAAAATAAAGTTTTAATCATTCTTGGTCCTACAAGTGTTGGTAAAAGTGGAGAGGCAGTTAAAATTGCACATTTATTTAACGGTGAAATAATTTCTGCAGATTCTGTTCAAGTTTACAAACAATTTGATATTGGTTCAGCAAAAATAACTCAAGACGAAATGGATAATATTGAACACTATGGCATTGATATTTTAGAGCCACAACAGGAATTTAATGTCTATGAATTTATTAATTATACTAAAGAAAAAATTAATTTAATAACTCAAAAAGGCAAACTTCCTATTATAGTTGGTGGAACAAACATGTATGTCAATGCACTATGTAAAAATTACAATCTTGGTGGACTGGGAAAAGACAAAGAGTTTAGAGATAAAATTAACTTAATGATAGAAAAAGACGGAGTAGACAATGTATATGATTTACTTTGTAAGATTTCTCCTTTAAGTGCTAAGCAAGTTGATAAAAATAATAAACAAAGATTGGTGCGTGCTTTGGAAATTGCTATGCTAGGTGGTGAAAAACAACAAAGCGAAAACTCTGAATATGATTTTTTAGTTTTAGCATTAGTCATGGACAGAGCTAAACTTTATGATAGAATTAATATACGCGCGGAATTAATGATAAAAGATGGACTTGAAAATGAAGTAAAAAATATCATTAAAAATTATGGAACTGATTTGGCTGGTTTAAAATCTATCGGATATAGAGAAATGCTTGAATATTTACAAGGTAAAATGGACTATAATCTTATGATTGAAAAAATTAAACAACATACTAGAAATTATGCTAAAAGACAATTAACTTTTTTAAGAAGTATGGATAATGTTTTATTTATAGATAAGGATAAACAAAATTATTTTGAAAGTATAGTAGAGGAAATAAAGAAATGGAAGAATTGAATAATATTTTAGATTTAACAGAAAAAAAATTAGAAAAACAATTTAAATTGATAGATGAAATAGCTTTTTTTAATCAAAAAAAGGTTCTTGAAGCATTTAATGAATGTAGAGTAAATTCACAATGTTTTGCAGGTACTACAGGATATGGTTATAGTGATGTTGGCAGAGAATCTCTTGCTAATGTATATGCTAAAGTTTTTGGTGGCGAAAAAGCTATTGTTTCTCCAATTTTAACTTGCGGAACTCATACTATATCAACAGTTCTTTATGGAATATTGAGAAGTGGAGATACTATGCTTTCAGTGTCAGGTTTACCATACGATACTATTTTAAAAACAATATTTGGAAAAGATAATGGCTCGTTAGAAGACTTTGGAGTAAAATATAAACAAATTGACTTACTTGAAAATGGCGATTTTGATTATAAAGCTATTGAAGAAGAAGTTGTGTCCAATAAACCTAAAATGGTATATCTTCAAAGGTCTAGAGGTTATTCAAGTAGAAATGCTATTGCTCCAAGTAAAATGAAAGAACTATTTGCTATAATAAAAAAAATATCTCCTAATTCATTTATTGTTGTAGATAATTGTTATGGTGAATTTGTAGATAAAATTGAACCTACTGATGTTGGTGCAGATGTTATTATGGGGTCATTAATCAAAAATGCTGGTGGCGGACTAGCTCAAACAGGGGGATATATTGTTGGAACAGAAAAAGCAATTGATTTAATTGCAACAAGATATACCAATCCTTCTTTAAAATTAGAACTTGGTTCTTATGAACAAGGTTATAGAATGTTTTTTCAAGGATTTTTTATGGCTCCTCATGTCGTAGCACAAAGTTTAAAAGGTGCTTTACTTATAGGTCAAATAATGCAGGATAAAGGTTATAAGGTTATTCCTTCTAATGATGTTCAACCACAAGATATAGTTAAATCTGTTATTTTTGGAAATGAGAAAGACCTTGTTAAATTTGTCCAAACCGTTCAAAGTATTTCTCCTGTTGAAAGTTATGTTTTGCCTTTGCCATGGGATATGCCTGGATATGATGATAAAGTTATAATGGCTGCCGGCACTTTTGTTGGAGGGGCGTCTATTGAATTATCATGTGATGGACCAATCAGACCACCTTATATAGCATACTTTCAGGGTGGTTTAACTTATGAACATGTCAAAGTTTTAGCTGAAAAATTACTAACTATTTATTAAAGATAAAAATAAAATTAAATAATAAGAAAAGAAGATAAATAAGTAATAAATTTTTATGATAGTAAAAAAAACGAACTTAAGTTATTATTAAGTTCGTTTTTGTTTATTTTAATTTAAAATTTTATTTAATATCACAACTCCGGCATTAGGAATTTTTATGCTTGAAAAATCTTTTTCGGGTGGAAATCCATTGAAATATGCTGTTCCAATTCTTCCAATGCCACTATGAGCAATAACTAAAATATTTTTATCTTCATATTTTTTTAAAACTTCATCAAAAAAATCTGATACTCTATTATAAACTTGCATAATTGTTTCAATATTTAGATTTTTAGTTTGTTCATCATCTGCACCTACTTTCCAACGATTGAATTTTATTGAATTTACAGGTTGGTTTTCTAATTTTCCATAGCATCTCTCTTTTAATCTATCATCGAAAATAGGAGAAAGATTATCATGATATTTTAATATTTCATAACAAGTTTGTTTTGCCCTGATAAGTGGGGAGCAAAAGCACACATCAAACTTAATATTTTTAAGAGCTAAAGCAGTTTGTTTTGCCTGTTCAATACCATTATTATTAAGTGGAATATCTTGTTGACCTGCAAAAATTTTATTTAAATTATAATCAGTTTGCCCATGTCTTACAAAATATATCATTTTTCTTACACTCCTATGATAAGGATTTTATCACAAATATTAAGATTGTGCAATACAAATTATAAAAAAATTGTTTATTAGTAAAGATATATAAAAATACATAAACATTTTTAATGTTGTTTATTTGTAAATATATAATTCAATTTAGTTTTAATCTTCTTTTTTATTTAAGTTCAACTTTTTTTATTTCATTTATTATATTTTTACATGGATTAGGTAACGCTATTTTTATCATATTTTCTTTAAATTTATTTTTGTTATCAATAAGATTATTTAATTTAATTAAAAATAATTCATCTTCATAATCTTCTTCTTCCAGCATATCTGCTATTCCTAAATTTTTGAATAGTTTTGCATTTTCTATTTGATCACCCCTAGAACATTTTTTTGAAAGGGGAATTAATAGCATAGGTTTATTTAAAGAAAGAAATTCATTTATTGCTCCAGAGCCAGCTCTTGAAAGTATATAGTCAGCAAAATTTAAATAATCGCCCATATTTTCTGCATAGTTTACTTGTTTATAATTTGAATGAGTTACATTTTGATTTGTATTTTTTCCAGTTATATGAATAACATTGAATTTTTCTGTTATTTTATCAAGATTTTTCCACACAATTTCATTCAAAAATTTTGCTCCACTTGAACCACCAACAATTAACAAGTTTGGTTTCTTTTTATCAAACAAGCCTAAAAAGTTTAAGTTGTTTTTATTGCCATTGTAAATTAATTTTCTTATAGGTTGACCTGTATAAACACATTTAGAGTTGCCTAAGGCAGTTTTTTCAAAACTTGTACACATCTTATTGCAATATCTTAAAATAATTTTATTTGCAAGTCCAAGCGATAAATCAGATTCATGGCTTATTACAGGAATTCCTAGTTTATGTGCTGCTATTACTACAGGAACTGCAACAAATCCACCTTTTGAAAATATAACATTTGGTTTTATTTTTTTTAGTATTTTTTTTGCTTGTCTTATAGAAGATATTAATTTAAAAGGTATTAACAAATTAGATAATGTTAATTTTCTTTGTAGTTTTACAGCATTAATTTGATAAAATTTAATATCTGGAAAGTTTTTTATAATATCTTTTTCCATTCCGTTTGAACCTATATAGTATGTTTTGTATTCATTTTTTATATTTTCCCAAACAGCTATTGCAGGATAAACATGACCAGCAGTTCCGCCACCAGTTAAAACTATTTTTTTCATAAAGCTCCTTTATATTATCTTATACACTTAATTACAAAATATGACAAAATTCTATCTAAATATATGTATAATTATGCAAAATAATGAATAAAAATATAAATTTATTTTATAATTTTAATTATTATTTAATAAATTATGTCTTGTAAAAACTATCAAATTTACAAAAATTATTGTTTAAAAATCAAATATATGTTATACTAAATAAGAAACTAGATATTAGGAGAATTTATGACACAAAAGAATTATGACGCAAAAGATATAGTCGTTCTTGAAGGACTTGACGCTGTAAGATTGCGTCCAGGTATGTATATTGGAACAACCGGTTCAAAAGGAATGCATCATCTTCTTTGGGAGATAGTAGATAATGCTATAGACGAGATTTCTAATGGATTTGGTGATACAATAAAAATTACGCTTAATCCTGATAATTCTGTTACTGTTGAAGATAATGGAAGAGGTATTCCTGTAGATAATCATCCAACACTTCATAAATCTGGTGTTGAAGTTGTTTATACTACTTTACATGCCGGCGGAAAATTTAACACTGAAAATTATAAATTTTCTGGTGGATTACATGGTGTTGGTGCATCTGTTACTAATGCATTGTCTAAGTGGTGTAATGTAACTGTTTATAAAGGCGGTAAAGAATATTATATTGGATTTCATTCTTACACTGATGAAGAAGGAAAAATGCATAGTGGTATTCCTGTTGAGCCTATAAAAATGGTTGGAAAGACTGACAAAACTGGAACTAAAGTTTCATTTTTGCCAGATGAAGAAATGTTTGGAAATTTAAAATTTAATTTTGAAACAATATGTTTAAGAGCAAGAGAGCTTGCATTCTTAAATAAAGGATTAAAGATTGAACTTAATGATACAGAAAATGATAAAAATGAATTTTACCACTATGAAGGTGGAATATCAGATTTTGTATCTTATTTAACTGAAAACAAAAATAGACTTTTTAATAAACCAGTGTATTTTCATGGTGAAGATAAAAACTTTGATTTGGAAGTTGCTTTTGTTTATTCTGATGGATATACAGAAAATTCTTATTCTTTTGTAAATAATATTCCTACTGTTGAAGGGGGAACTCATGAAACAGGTTTTAGGTCTGCTTTTACTAAAGTAATGAATGAGTATGCTAGAAATAATGGATTTTTGAAAGAAAAAGAAGCAAATCTCTTAGGCGAAGATTTCCGTGAAGGTATTAATGTTGTTTTAAATGTAAAAATGAACAATGTCCAATTTGAAGGACAGACTAAAACTAAATTAGGTAATCCAGAAGCTAAAACACTTGTTGAAAGTTTAACTATTAAAGAGTTATCAAAATATTTTTCCGACAAAAAAAATGCTCAAAGTGCTGAAATTATTATTAATAAGGCTAAAAGTGCGGCAAAAGTTAGAGAGGCTGCTAAGAAAGCAAAAGAACTGACTCGTGCTAAAAACTCTGCTGAAAACTTTAATCTTGTTGGAAAACTTGCTAGTGCAACAAGTAAAAATAGAGAAAATGCTGAACTTTTTATTGTAGAAGGAGATTCGGCTGGTGGTTCTGCAAAGCAAGGTAGAGATAGGCGCTTTCAGGCAATTTTGCCTCTTCGTGGAAAGCCTTTAAATGCTGAGAAAAAAAGAATTGACCAAGTTTTAGCAAATGAAGAAATTAGAACTATTATTTCTGCATTAAATACAGGAATTGGTGAAGATTTTGATATGTCTTCTTTAAGATATAATAAAGTTATCATATTAAGTGATGCTGACCAAGATGGTGCACATATTAGGGCGATTTTGTTGACATTTTTCTTTAGGTATATGCGTCCTCTTATTAATGATGGTCATGTATTCATAGGTTTACCACCTTTATATAAAGTTTATAAAAAAGATTATGTTGAATATGTTTATTCGGATAATGAACTACCTGATGCAATAAATCGTGCTGGTAGGAATTATAATCTTCAAAGATATAAAGGTCTTGGTGAAATGAATCCTGAACAACTTTGGGAAACTACTATGGACCCAGAACGAAGAAATTTAATACAGGTTACTATTGATGATGTTGCTCAAGCTGATAAAATGATTACTACTTTAATGGGAGATGATATAGAATCTCGTAAACAATATATTAACGAACATGCTAATTTTGACCATGAAGATGAATTTTTAAAAACTTACAAAAAAATATAATTTAACATTTTAAATTTTACTAATAGATTTTATGCAATTAGGAGAAAATATGCAAAACGAAGATTTTGAGCAAGAAAAAATTGATTTTTCTGATGAAAATAATGAAAAAGAAAACGATAATTCAGAAAATCAAGATACAAATAATAATGGAGATGATAAAGGTATTATTTATAAAAGCATGCAAGAGGTATTGCATGATTCTATGATTCCTTATACTGAATGTGTTGTAATGGATAGAGCTCTCCCTAGGGTTGAAGATGGACTAAAACCTGTTCAAAGAAGAATACTTTACTCTATGCTTGAGCTTGGTGTTACTCCAGATAAACCATACAGAAAATCAGCTAGAATAGTTGGTGATTGTCTTGGTAAATATCATCCTCATGGTGATAGTTCTGTTTATGATGCAATGTGTAGAATGGCTCAAAATTGGGTTCTTCGTGCTCCTTTAATTGATGGTCATGGAAATTTTGGTTCTATTGATGGTGATAGTCCTGCTGCAATGCGTTATACTGAAACTAGAATGACTCCATTAGCAATGGTGTTGTTGCAAGATTTAGATAAAGACACTGTTAGGTGGAGTCTTAACTTTGACGATACTTTGAAAGAACCAGATATGTTACCTGGAAGATTTCCTAATTTATTAGTTAATGGTGCATCTGGAATTGCTGTTGGTGTTGCAACAAACATTCCACCTCACAATCTAGGAGAAACTATAGATGGTGTTATTGCATACATCAACAACCCAAATATAAAACTAGAACAAATGATGAGGATTATAAAAGGACCTGATTTTCCTTCAGGTGCAGAAATTATAGATGAAGATAACGGGCTAAGACAAGCTTACGAAACTGGTAAAGGAAAGATTTTAATTAGAGCAAAGGTATCTATTGAAAAGTCAGGTGATAAATCAAATATTGTTATTACTGAACTTCCATACCAAGTCAACAAAGCTCAATTATTACAAAAAATAGCACAATTAAAAGAAGAAAATAAAGAAAAACTTTCTGCTATTACTGAAATCAGAGATGAATCTGATAGAAATGGTATGAGAGCAGTAATTAGGTTAAAGAAAGAGGCTGATGTTCAAAAAATTTTAGAGTATTTGTTTAAGTCTACAAATCTTCAAATTTCTTTTGGTATTAATATGGTCGCTATTGCTGGTGGTAAACCTAGACTTTTACCACTTTTAGAAATTATTTCTTATTATGCACAGTATCAAAGAGAAATTATTGTTAGAAGAACTAAATTTGATTTAAATCAAGCAAAAGAACGCGCACATATTGTCGAAGGACTCTTAATTGCTATTAAAAACATAGATGAAGTTATAAAAATCATTAAAAAAAGTGAATCTGTAGCTCAAGCAAAACAAAAGTTAAAAGATAAATTTAATCTTTCAGATAAACAAGCTCAAGCTATTTTAGATATGCGTCTTGCTAGATTAGTTCACCTTGAAGTATATAAACTTGAAGAAGAATTAAAAGAACTAAAACAGAAAATTAAGGAATTAGAAGAAATTTTAGCATCTAAAAAACTTCAGTATGAAGTTGTAAAAAAAGAATTACTTGAAATTAAAAAATCTTACCAATCTCCAAGACGCTCATCTTTATCAGATGATAAATCTATTTCTTTTGATACAGTTGAAGAAGATAGCGATAGCGGTAAAAGTTTTGTTATAGCTTTAACTGCTGGAAATACAATAAAAAAAGTTACAGCTAAAAATTTCTCTATGAGTCAAAAGGGATTAAATGATAACTCAACTTTAACTGATATACCAAAACAAATAATTACAGTAGATGGTGGTGATTTAGTTTGGATATTTACAAGTCAGGGTAATGTTATTAAAACTAATGTATCTGCAATTAAAGAATGTAAATGGAGAGATAAAGGTATTGCTATTACCTCTTTAGATAAAGCAGTAGTTCTTAATGAAGTTCCTGTTTGTTTAATGAAAGTTGATAATGATGGTCAATTACTTTTTATGACAAAATTAGGAATGGTTAAGAAAAGTGATGCTAAAGAAATTATGGTGAATAAATCATTCTATCAAGGATGCAAATTAAATGAAAATGATGAAGTTATAAGTGTTGAAAAAGATAAAATTGACAAAACAATTTTAATGCTTACAAGAAAAGGAATGAGTTTAAATTTTGAAAAATCTGACATTCCAACTCAAGGAAGAATATCTGCTGGAGTTAGAGGTATTAATCTTGATGAAAATGATAGCGTAATATTTGCAGGACAAACAAACTTTACACATGTTATTTGCGTTACAGAAAATGGATATATTAAAAAACTTTCACTCTTACAATTTCCAATATCACAAAGATATAGAAAGGGAGTTAAATATATTAATTTTGCTAAAAATTGCCAAAATGTATTTTATGCTTGTTCTGTTAATAATAATGCTACAATTGCAGTTGATTTTGGTTTAAAAATCTTACCATTAGATACAAAGAAAATTCCTGAAAGTGATAGGTTGAATGTAGGTAATGAAATTATTAAGAAAAATTTCTTCACTATCAACAAAATTAATTTTTAAAACAAATAAATATAATTTTTATTAAAGATTGATATTTTATCAATCTTTTTTATTTTTAAATTTATTATTGACAATTTAACATATATTTTATATATTATATATGGGAGGAAAAAATATGAAAGTTTTAAAAAATAAAAAGAAATCATTACTTGCTTTATTGTTTTGCGTTTTAATTTTACCTGTTGCTCTTTTGATGACGGCATGCGGAGATAACGGGGTTAAAAAGGTTAGTTTGGATGTAAATAGCAATAATTATAAAACAGTAGATACAGAAACATTTGAACAAAAATTATCTGAAATAGAAAATGAAGGACTTTTTAATTTTACCGAATATGAATTTTATTCTGAAATGGAAATGACTATTAATGGTCAAACTCAAAAAACTGAATTATATGGTCAAATGGATGTTACTAATCAAGTTATGTCATTAAAAGCTATTTCTAATGGCGAAACAGGTTACATGTACATGTCAGAAAATTATCTCTATATTAATGTAAGTGGACAAAAACTTAAAATTAACATGGAAGCAAATTTTGATTCAGCTGAAGATTATTTACAAAGTGTACCTACAGTTTATACAGTTGAGCAGTATTTAGATAATATTTTCTCAAACAAAAATATTGAAGGGTTTGTTTCAAAATCTGAAATTGCAGAAGATGAGCTAAACATTAAATATCACATTTCAGCTAATTGGAATATGAATGGAATGGATTTTGATTATAACATTTATATGGTTGTAAATGATGGTGTATTTGAAGGCTATAAAGCAGAATTATCTACTTCATTTATGACTTCTACAATGGTTTTAAAAGTTTCTGATACAACTATTAAACTTCCTTCATTAGACGGATATACTGAAGTAAATAATTTTTAAATTATTTACTTAAATAAAATTAAATAAAAATCTTATAGTGGTTGCTATAAGATTTTTTTATTTAATAATTAAAATTAGTCATAACAAAAATCAAGTCGTCATATTAATAAGATAGGTTTGAGAAAATTCGACATTTATTGCAACAAAAAGCTATATAATAACAATTTTCTCATTTGAAAAAAATCTTAATTATTTTATTATTAAAAGCGAGGTTTGTATGCCATTTTGTGTAGTCAAATCAAGAACTATTAAAATTTTTTTAGCTATGATTGCAGTTGTTATTTTACTTTGTGTCGCTTTTGAAGGAAGTGCTTGTGCGAATGTTTGGTTTGGATATTCTACAAGACTTGTTCCAATTTATAATGTAGATACAGAAAAAAAACAAGTAGCAATTACTTTTGATGCAGCTTGGGGAGCGGATAAGACTGAAGAAATAATAGAAGTGTTAAATGAATATGATGTTACAGCAACATTCTTTCTTGTAGGTTTTTGGGTAGAGGAATATAGCGAGATTGTTAAAAAGATAGATGAAAATGGTTTCGAAATAGGAACTCACTCTAATACACATCCTGATATGGTTAAGTTAGATAAATCAACAATGAAAAATGAACTAGAAGTATCGATTTCTAAAATAAAAGATATTACAGGAAAAGAAGTTAAACTTTTTAGAGCTCCTTTCGGTTCTTATAATAACACTCTTATAGAAACAGCAGGGGAATTAGGACTTCAAACAATACAATGGGATGTAGACACATTGGATTGGAAAGGAATCTCTGCAAGTCAAGTAACAGATAGAGTTATGAAAAAAGTAAAAAATGGTTCAATTATTTTAATGCATAATAATGCTGATTATGTTGTTGATTCTTTAAGACTTTGTTTAGATTGGTTAAAGTTGAAGGGATATGAAGTTACAAGCGTCGGTGAACTTGTTTACAGTGAAGGATACAGCATTGATGCAAATGGCGTTCAACATAAATCATAAAAAGGAGAAAATATGAATAGTACTATGACGATTACATCACCAAATAACAAAGGACAAATTATAGGTATTTTAGAAGATGAAATTGAAAATAAATTTGAAGTTGAAGGTGAAATCTTTTATGAAGGAAAATTAACAATAGAAAGGTTAAGTGAAAATACAGATGTATTACCTTTTACAATTTCAGATAAACTTTTAAAAGCTCATGAAATCTATTTAAAAAAGGGTGTTAAACTTGCTTTAAGCGGAGAGTTTAGAAGTTATAACCGTGTAATTGATGGAAAGAGTAGATTAATTCTTTCTTTCTTTGTGAAAGAAGTTCTAGATGCAAATTCTATAGAAAATCCTAATAGCAATGAAATTGTTTTAAATGGATATATTTGTAAGGAACCAATATATAGGACTACTCCATTTAATAGGCAAATCTGTGATGTTTTAGTAGCAGTAAATAGACCTAATTTTAACAAATCTGATTATATACCATGTATTATGTGGGGAAGAAACGCAAAACTTATGCAAAATCAGAAAGTTGGAACTAAAATTCTTATAGTAGGCAGAATACAATCAAGAAATTATAAAAAAGAAACAAGCCAAGGTGTTTTTGAAACAAGAACAGCTTACGAAGTTTCTTGTCAAAAATTAACGATAGAAGGAGAAGTAGTTAAAGAAGAAAAACAAGGTGCATAGAATAGTTTTGAATGTTTATAATGAAAAAAGGGCACAATAAAATTGTGCTTTTTTTATTTAATATATAATTATCATTTTTTTTCAGAAATGCTTATATTAAATTTTTTACCATTTTCAAATATTATTTCAAATTCGTTAAAATTCTTTATTACCTTTGCATTTAAACTTTCTTCAAGTGTAATTTCTATTAAATACATTATATCATTAATTTTTTTCATATTTTAATCCTTTTTTATAAATTGACTAGCAATAGGCAGTCTATAAACGTATTATATATTGAATTTTATTACAATTAAATAAATATAATGACTTCTTTTGTCTATTTATAACTATTATTGTCGAAAGTTAATTACTAAATAAAAATAAGAAGGGAGATAATATGAATACTTTTATTGAAGTTTTAAATGATTTAATTTTAGAAAGCGGATTAACTAAAAGACAAGTTGCTTTAAGGTGTGGAATAACAACTTCACAAATGACTTATTATTTAAGAGGTGCTTGTCCAGATGTGTTAAATGCTGTAAAGATTGCAAAATATTTTAAAGTTTCATTAAATTATTTAATGGGATTAGATAGTAATAGAAATGAAACATTAAATTTTTCTTATTTACCAAAATCTGATTTATTTTTAAAAAATTATTATTTCGCACTTAAAGAAAATAATCTTACTCATTATAAGCTATGTCAAAAGATAGGTATAAGTGAGTCAAATATTAGACATTGGAAGAATGGTAAATTTCCGAAGTTAGAAACTATAATTAAAATATCAAATTATTTAAATTATTCAGTAGATTATTTTTTAGGTATTTCTAAGAATTAATTTAAATTAAAACAAAATAATAACAAAAAAGGAATTCAAATATGAATTCCTTTTTATTAATTATTGTCAGCAGATTTAATTTTTGCAGCTTTTCCTGTAAGATCTCTTACATAGTATAATTTAGCTCTTCTAGGCTTTCCTTTTCTTACTACTTCTATGCTTGCAACAATAGGTGAGTGAATAGGGAAAGTTCTTTCAACGCCAACACCATTAGAAATTTTTCTTACTGTGAAAGTTTCTCTAATACCGCCGTTTTTACGAGCGATAACTACTCCTTCATAGGCTTGAATTCTATATTTCTCGCCTTCCTTAATTTTAACACCAACTTTAACAGTATCACCGATGTTGAATTGAGGAATATTTTCTTTCATATTTTCCTTTTCAACTTGGTCAATAATAGTTGCCATTATATTTCTCCTTTTAATCAAAATTTATATAATATTAGTGTGAGATTAACCTCTTTTTCTTGCTCTTTTTCTAGCAGCTTCTCTTTTTTTCTTTTTAGCAACGCTAGGTTTGTCATAGGCTTCTTTTCTTCTTATATCGCCGATAATACCATCTTTTTGGCATTTTCTTTTAAATCTTTTAAGAGCACTTTCAAGACTTTCATTTTCGCCTACTTTAACAGTTGTCAAATTTCTCACCACCTTCTAATTTTAAATTTCTTTTATATTATAGTCATAATTAAAAATTTTGTCAAGAATTTTTTAAAAATAAAATACATATTAAAAGATTTATATTATTTTAATTTTACAATAGCTCCTTCTTTATACATTTTTTTAATTTTAACATTAAGTATTTGCCCCGTTAAATCTTCATTTGAAAGTAAATAGCATTTTAAATAATTTTCTGTATAACCAACATAAAAATCATCTTCTTTTTCTTCTATAAGAACTTTACCTTCTTTTTGACTTTTAACAAAATTTTGATGCAACTTTTCGTTTAATTTTAAAAGTTTATTACTTCTTTCTTCTTTTATATTGTAGGGTAAATCTTTATATAATTTAGAAGCAACAGTTCCAGTTCTTTGTGAATATTTGAAAACATGTAATTTAGCAAAATTTGCCTTTTTTATAAAATCATAAGTATTTTGAAATTCTTTTTCGCTTTCATTTGGAAATCCTACAATAACATCAGTTGTTATTGAAGCATTAGGAAAATATTTTTTTATAAGATTTATAGAATTTAAAAATTGTGAGCTTGTATAATGCCTATTCATTCTTTTTAAAACTGCATCATCTCCGCTTTGAAGAGAAAGGTGGAAGTGTGGACAAAAATTTGATAAATTACTAAGTCCTTTAACAAATTCTTCATTAATTAGGCCTTCTTCTATTGAACTTAGACGAAGTCTTTTTCCGAATTTATCTAATTGTTCTAATAAAGTTAACAGAGCATTTTTGCCTTCAATTTTATAATCTGTAACATTTATACCGGTTAAAACTATTTCTTTTATATTTTCTTTTAATAAAGATACTTCGTTAATTATAGAAAATATTTCACGCGATCTACTTCTTCCTCTTAAATAGGGGATTATACAATAAGAGCAAAAATTATCACAACCATCTTGAATTTTTATGTAGGCTCTAACTCTTGATTGCATAGCTATCATATCATCTTCATAGTTAGAAGGTAATGATGATAAATTTTCTATATTATTAACTTGATTATTTTCATTTATAAGTTTTTCAATAAAATCACACACTTTGATTTTTTTTGCTACGCCACTAATATAAACAACACCTTTTTTTTCAAATTGTGTAAAATTGTTTTGACTTGCACAACCCATAATTATGATTTTAGCATTGTTGTTAAATTTTTTACACCTTGCTAGCATTTGTCGTGATTTTTTTTCAGCTTCACTTGTAACAGCACATGAATTTATAACATAAATATCTGCAAATTCAAGTTTATCTGTAACTTCGTAATTTTTTAAAGATAAATTATATATGAGAGCATCGCTTTCATATTTATTTACTTTACAACCTAATGTCATTACACATATTTTCATAATGTGATTATTTTAACAAAAAAAAATAATAAAATCAAGAAGTTTAATATTTATTTAATCAAAACTTAAATTCATTTTTTAATATTTTATATAAAAGTAAATTAAATTAAATACAAAAATTTTAATTTAAATATTAAAATTTTAATTATATTTATATAATTTTAAATAATTAACAAAAGATATAAAATTTCTTTTAAAATATTAAAAATAATGCTATAATGTTTGTGTTAATTGCGTAAGTGTGTATACTATAGAAAATAATGGGGACAAAATGGATAAAAAATATTATGAAGCTTATGATGAGCGATATAAAAAGATTCATGAGGAAACATCGCTTGCTTGGGCTGGAGAAAGACCAAGTCCAACTATTGAAAAGTTACTCAAAAAATATGGTGCAAATGAAAAATCAAAAATTTTAGAAATAGGATGTGGAGAAGGGCAAAATGCTATTAACCTTATTTCTCTAGGATTTAATATTGAAGCTAGTGATGTTTCGCCAGAAGCAATAAGATGGTGTAAGGAAAGGGCAAAAGAAAATAAAATAAATGATAATAATTTTTTTGTTATGGATATTTTGAAAAATAATCTTGAAAAACAATATGATTTCATTTATTCAGTCGCTGTTCTTCATATGCTTGTTGAAGATGAAGATAGACAGGGCTTTTTTAAATTTATTCGTGAGCATTTAAATGAAAAAGGTAAAGCTTTTGTTATTGTTATGGGTGACGGAAAAGAAACAAGAAAAACTGATACAAGCAAGGCGTTTGAACTTTCTGATCGACCATTTAATGGCAAAACAGTTAAGGTTGCAACTACATCTTGTAGAATGGTAACATGGGAAGAGTATTTGGATGAAATAAAGAGAGCACAACTGAAAGTGATCGATCATTATATAGATACTACAATTTCAGGTTTTGTAAGTTCAATGGTAGTAGAACTTGAAAGATTGTAAAAAAGATTAATATTTTTAAAAATTAATTTGTTTTATGTATAAATTTTAGTAAAATTATAAAAAAGTTTATTTAAAAGATTACAAAAATTTAAAAAGTTTTGAAATATATGGGTTTTGGCTAGTTAGCAAATTTATTTGTTTTAAAATTTCCATACTCATATCCATAATTTTTATATTTTTCCCATAATTTGATATGTTCTCATAGGTAAAGGGATATACCTTCGACCTCCTAAGTGAAAGGTCTTTTGGCTGCTTTACTTACGATTTCCCTTATAAACAAAGGGTTCTGCTGATTGCTAATTTTGACTTTTGCAAAAATTCCATACTCATTTCCATAAAACTTTGATTTTTTCTTAAATTCTTATGTTCCCATAGTAAAGTGGACATTACAAGCCCCTCCTAAGGCGTTGTCTTACCCGAAACGTGAGAGCCCTGAACCCCTTTAAAATAGGGCTATTCAGAAAATCTCAAAATGCCACAACTTTCAAAAAACCATACTTTCGCCATTTTTACCCCTAAAATTTAATAATTTTTATATGTTCTCGTGGCGTAACTGTATAACGCAGCGCCCTCCTAAGGCGAAGATTCCCGGTTAGAGTCCGGGCGGGAACACCAATCGGTCTAACTGACCGTTCAATATTATCAATGGTAGGCTTTTTGACCTACCATTTTTCATGCAAAGATTTTTTCCATAGCATCTATTGAGTTATCTATATCTTGGCAATAGTGCGTGTAAATTTTAAGTGTTATATCACTGTTAGCGTGTCCCGCAAGTTTTGAAAC
>CASEOW010000018.1 GCA_949289785.1 uncultured Bacillota bacterium
AACATGTGCAGGTGTAGTTCAGTGGTAGAACACTAGCCTTCCAAGCTGGTTGCGAGGGTCCGATTCCCTTCACCTGCTCCATGGGCTTCCATAGCTCAGCTGGATAGAGCAATGCCCTTCTAAGGCAGAGGTCGAAGGTTCGAATCCTTCTGGGAGCACCATACATGGTGGTCTTAGTTCAGTTGGCAGAACGCCAGATTGTGGCTCTGGAGGTCAAGGGTTCGATCCCCTTAGATCACCCCAAAAATATTATAATGGGGTGTCGCCAAGTGGTAAGGCATTGGATTCTGACTCCAACATTGCGTAGGTTCGAATCCTACCACCCCAGCCACAGGCCCATGATAATGGGGTGTCGCCAAGCGGTAAGGCACAAGATTTTGATTCTTGCATGCGTAGGTTCAAATCCTGCCACCCCAGCCAATTTTTATTAACTTAAATAAGAACTGAAATAATTAAATAATTTATTACATAAATGGTCTACTAGCTCAGTCGGTAGAGCACTTGACTTTTAATCAAGGGGTCCCGGGTTCGAATCCCGGGTAGGCCACCAAAATTATAAAAAACATCGTAAAACGATGTTTTTTTAATTTTAAAAATTTGTTATAAAAGAATTTCTTTAGTATTATTTTACATGAAATTACTTAGTTTACTATTGACATGTAAAACTTTTTGTGATACTATTTTTTCGTAAGAAGAAATAAAAATGGATAGTAAAGACTGAAAAGAAAGTTATGTTATATTTGAATTAAATATTTTTACTGCTATATTGTTAGCAGGAGCTATTTTTACAGTTTCTTGGGCTATTCCGTTAGGTCTATCAGTTGATTTTAATAAAAGGTTCGCAGAATCAGAAAATATAATTAGCGAACAAAAAAATATTTTTGACCAAAATATAGCAAAAAACATTAATTTGGATAACTTTAATGTAGCAACATTAAATATATCTAGAGACAATAGTAAATATTTAATAAAACTATTTGGTTCATCAAATGTTGAAGAATTAAAAGGAATGAGAGAAAATCAATATTTTAATATTATCTTTAATATTTCTGAAGAAAATGCTATAAAAATTATAAATTTAGCCAAAAATTTCTATTCTTTATCAGGAAATGAAGATATAAATTCTGATAGACTTTATCTTAATAATCAAAATTTTTCTGGTGTATTATTACATAAGAAAGATCGCGAAAGGTTATCTAACATTAATGACACTATTATAGAATTATATCAAAGCTTCAATAATGCAGTAAGTAATGCTTATTCTAAAAATGTTGAAAAAGTTAGTGAAGCAAGTTCTATGAATAATTCTATTTCTGAGGCCTATAGATACACTAGACCTGAAGTTATAAGCGATGTAAATATAAGTGGTCTTTTTGTTAGTGGAAGCACAACATTTATTAATTGTGGTATAATGACAACTAACATTTCACAAGTTGTTAAAGATAATGAAAGAGATGTTAGTTACTTCTTAATAGATACTTTACAAGGAAGAGAAAATAATGGAAAAATGATAATAGAAAAATGTCAATCTAGAGTAGAAGTCAAAGGAACTGATTTAACACAAGAAGAAGTATATGCTAAATTTATAGCTGGTGAGTATTCTAATTTTATCGAAATTTCTAGAGATACTTTTTCTAAAACTTACATTATGAATAATGAACTAGTTGATGATGTAGAAAACATTGAATTATTTTAATTAAAAAATATAATTTACATAAAAAAGATTATATTTCTATTTATGTTTAAAATAAAATTTTAAAAACAAAATATATGTATTGACTTTTAATATAAAATATATTAAACTATGCTTAAGATTGGTTGAATGCAATAATTTATTTTATTTCACAAAATCAATAATTAAAAAATAAAAAGGAGTATAAATAATGGATAAAGATAATTTAATTTCAGGCATACAAATATTTATTGTTGGCTCTTTAATATTATCACCTTTTGCAACATTAATAGGTGTTGGAACTTCATTTGAAAGCAAATTTGAAGAGACTCAAAATATAATGATTGAGCAAAAAAGCGAATTTGAAGAAAATGTTTCTAAATCTGTAAATTTAAAAAATTTTAACATTGCTAGTTTAGATTTACACAAAGAAAATAACAACGATTTTATACTAAAAATATTTGGTTCATCAAATGTTCAAGCATTAAAAGGAATTACAGAAGCGCAATACTTTAATCTTATTTACAATATTCCAATAGAAAATGCTCAACAAATTTTAAATACTGTTGAAAAATATAATTCTATTTCTAAAAATGGAAGCGAAGACCATAACAGAATTACTATTGACAAAAAGAATTATTCAGATTTAAACATAAGTGATCATATGAATTTGAATAAAATTAATGATATTATAATTGAATTGTATGACAATTTTAATGTTGCTGTTAACAACGCATATTCTCATAAAGTTGAAAAAATTTATGAAGCAAGTTCAACTAACAATGCTATATCTGAATGTTATAGATATTCAAGACCAGAAGTAGTTAGCAATGTAAGTGGTAGTAATAGATTATGGGGCAATATCAATACAACTTTTATTAATTGTGGTGTTGTGACAACTAATATTTCTCAAGTTGTAAAAGATAATGAACGTAATGTAAGTTATTTCTTTATTGATACTTTACAAGGAAGAGAAAATAATGGCAAAATAATTACAGAAAAATGTCAAGCTAGGGTTGAAATTGAAGGAACAAATCTTTCTCAAGAAGAAGTTTATGCTAAATTTATTGCTGGAGAATATTCTAATTTTATAGAAATTATTAGAGAACCAATCAATAATTCTTATATAATTAATAATGAACTTGTAGACGATATTGAAAATATACAATTATTTTAATGCTAAATAATTATAATCTTTCTAGAAAGTAAAAAAGTATAGAGGGGTAAAAATAATATGAATGATATAAAAAAAACAAATTATATTAACAAATTTACCGATGATGAAATCTTAGATATTGCTAAAAAATTAGGAGTCCCTATTTATGAAAAAAAAGCTTTCCAAGACTCTTTTGTTAAAAGAGAAAAAGACAAAGTATTAATTGGCTCATTTTATGCATTTTATTTTTTACACGATTTAGACGAAAATTTTTTAGAATTAAATGATTTCAAAATATTGTATCATGCAAAGACCGAAAACTATTTTTTGAAAAATCAAAAAATAACAAAAGAAGAAACAGAATTATATAGAACTTTAATGACTGAAAAATTTGGAGAAAATTATTTAAATGATTTACAGAAGTTTTTAAATCATGAAAAATTTAACGAAAGCGATAGGGAGATATAGTTCATTAAAAAATTATTAATGTATAAAAACAATAAAATCATTTAATATATTTTATTTAAATTTTAAATATATAGTTTTATTTAATTAAGAAAAAGATTTAGAAATTAATAAAATTTAATATATCAAATAAAAAAAATACATGACGATAGTCTTGTATTTTTTTATATTTAATAAAATTAATAATCATAAAATAAATCTTTATTTCGTTAATCTATAACTTCCAATATATTTTTTTTAATAACCAAAGCTTTAGATTTAGACTTAATATTAATTAATTTAACAATATTTTTTGCAAATAATTTTGCAATTTTTAATTCTTTTTTTGTAGGAATAAAACCTCTTTGTAAATAACCTATTACTGAATATTTAATTTCAACATTTGGACACTTCTTTTGCAATGTATCAAGAATATCCTCTTTTTCAATAATATTTTCTCTTAATATTATAGAACTCCCCTTTCTTTTACTAAAATTATCATTAATTATTTTCGTAATTTTATTATATTTTAAATCTTTTTCATCAGATATTAAATAGTCACATTTGCAACTTTTAAAAGTTTCTGTTGCAATTTTTCCGCATTTTCTTCCCATAACTTCATAAATGCAACATCTTTTAAAAGTATTAATGGTTGGCATTGTATTTTCAATATAAAATTTACAAGAACTAACAGCTGTATCAAATCCTTGACTATAATCACTTATATCTACATCATTATCAATTGTGGAAGGAACAAAAATAGTTTTAACATTATTTTCTGTTAATTGTTTACACCCTTTATAAGAACCATTTCCACCTAATACTACAACATAATCAAATTGTTTAGCATAACTTAGCCCTTCTTTAAAACCTGTTTCTTTTTGAAATTCAGGACATCTTGAAGAACCAATAACACTACCTGCTTTAAACTGGAAGTCATTTTGAAGATTTAAATCATTAATATTATAAATGTTTCCATTTATTAAACCTTTAATACCATCTTCACAATAGAAAAGATTTTTTTTAAATGCTTTTCTTAGTTGATAAATAATCATATTCATTCCTGGTGCATCACCACCACTAGTTAAAATTAAAATTTTCATAATACTCCTATAATTTACTTCTAAAATAAAAATGATAATTTTAATACGATTAAAAAATTTTATTTAATAATTACATTTTCTTCTCCTAAAAGCCCTATTAATTCATTTTGAAGATAATTATTAATATCAACTTTAGTTGAAAAAGAAAATGCTTGTCCACTGCTTGAACACTTAACTATAACATTACTGTCGCCAGGATATGAAGAAGCTATCTTTTTTACTTTTTCTGAAATATCAATATCTTTTGTATTAAATCTTAAATAAACTTTCCTACCATCTATTTTCTTTTCTTCTGGTTTTTCCCATTGTTGCAAGCTTTCAGCAATAACAATAGGAGATTTACCATCTCTAATAGATATTTTTCCCCTTACAGTAACTAGATTGTCTTCAACTAATAAATCTCTATATTTTGCAAAATTTTTATTAAATAACATAACATCAAAATTACCATAAATATCTTCTATAGTGATAAATGCCATATTACCTGATTTAGTAACTAATTTTTTTATGTTTGTAATAATTCCTCCACCAACAACTTGTTGACCGTCTTGAACAGAAGGAGTTTCATCTAAATTTTCATTTTCTTCACCATAATAAGTTGCACCAGTTTCATTTTCATCATCATTAGCCATTGATTCTTCATTATCAACTTGCATATCCGCAATCATATCTGATGTAAAATTAAATGTATCATATTTTTTCAAATAATCGTCTAGCGGATGCCCTGATAAATAAATACCCACATATTCTTTTTCAAATTTTAATAAACTTTCTTTGTTATATTCTTTAATTTTAGGAACTTCAATATTATTGACTGTTTCAGAAATTTCTTCAAATGTATCAAATATTGAAAATTGACCGCTAGCTTGTGATTTCCTATCATAACTAATCATATCCATGTAATGTGGAAAAATATCCATAAGTTGAGAACGATAAAGACCAAAACATGAAAAAGCACCACTTAATATTAAACTTTCCATAGATTTTTTATTTAAAGAATTAGAATTTATTCTTTTTAAAAAGTCTTCTAAATTTTTAAAAGGTCCATTTTTTTCTCTTTCTTCAACAATTATATCAATAAGACCAGTTCCAACATGTTTTAAAGCGCCTAAACCAAAACGCATATTGCCGTTTTCAACAGTAAATTCTGTATATGATTTATTAATATCTGGAGGATATATTTCAAATCCTTCCTTTCTAACATAATTAGTATATTTTTTTACAGCATCTGCATTGGTAATTTTATTATTTAAAACTGCTGTAAGATATTCAATTTCGTAGTAAGTTTTAAGATAAGCAGTTTGATAAGAAATATAAGCGTATGCTGCCGCATGCGATTTATTAAAGGCATATCCAGCAAATTTTGCCATTTGGTCAAAAACTTTTTCAGCCACTTTCTCATCGTGTCCAAGAGCTATTGCACCAGGAATATCTTTTTTCCCTTGTGGGTCTTTTTTACCATGAATAAATTTTTCTTTTTCTGGAGGCAATTTTTCAGGTTTTTTCTTTGACATAATTCTTCTTACATTATCAGCACCACCAAGACTGAATCCTGCCATAACTTGAAAAATTTTCATAACTTGCTCTTGATAAATAATACAACCATAAGTATTACTTAAAATAGGAATAAGACAAGGATCTTCATACTCAATACTATCTGGTTCTTTTTTCCCTTTTATAAATTTAGGAATAAAGTCCATAGGACCAGGTCTATAAAGAGATATACCCGCAATAATATCTTCTAGGCATGTTGGCTGAAGATCCATCATGAACTTTTTCATACCGCCACTTTCTAGCTGAAAAACGGCTTCTGTATTGCCTGAGCTTATCAGTTCGAAAACTTTAGGATCATCATAACTCATTTTTGTAAAATCTATCGTTATACCATGAATTTTTTTAACATAATTAACTGCTTTTTGTATATCAGTCAAAGTTCTAAGACCTAAAAAGTCAAATTTGAGTAGTCCAAGATGTTCTAGTTCTGTCATATCAAATTGAGTAATTTCATCTTCTCCACTTTTTGCCATTGGAACATGGTCAAAAACAGGATCAGGAGCAATTAAAACACCTGCTGCGTGCATTGAAACATTTCTAGGCACACCTTCTAGTTTTATTGCCATATCAACTATTTTTTTTACTTGAGGATCTTCATCATATAACACTCTAAGTTCTGGAATAATATATTGTTTATCCTCATCTTTTCCAGTTGTTCCGAAATAATATTTTAATACAGGAGGTTTTTTAACTGGTTTTCCAGGAATTTCTTTGGTAATTTTATCAACTTCTGAATAAGGAAATCTTAAAACTCTAGCAACATCTTTAATAGCGTTTTTAGCTTGCATATTACCAAAAGTTACTATGTTTGAAACATGGTCAGAGCCATATCTTCTTTTTGCATATTCAATAACTTCTCGTCTTCTATCCATACAAAAGTCAACATCAAAGTCCGGCATAGAAACACGCTCAGGATTAATAAAACGATCAAAGAACAAATCATACTTCATTGGATCTACTTGTGTAATGCCTGTGCAATAAGCAACTAAACTACCTGCACCTGAACCACGACCAGGACCTACAGGTATATTATTGTTTCTAGCAAAATTAATATAATCATATACGACCAAGAAATATTCTACATAACCTAATTTATGTATTGTTTCAAGTTCCATTTTTAATCTATCTTCATATTCTTTTGGTATAACTTTGTAATTTCTATGCAATCCTTCCCAAGCAAGTCTTGAAAGAAATTCATATGTTGTTTCGCCTGTATCTGGAATAAACTTAGGAATAAAATTTTCTGTAGCACCAAGTTGATCACATTTAGGAATGTTTGTATTACCACTCTCAGCTATCTCTCTTAACGATTTAGTCTTTATAGATATTTCGCATTTTTCAGCAATTTCATTTGTTCTATCAAGAGCATCTTCGAAACCTGGCAAAGCTTCTAACATTTCCTCATAAGTTTTTAAATAAAATTCATCTGTTGCGAATTTCATTCTCTCGGGATCATCAATAGTTTTAGACATTTGCACGCACATCAAAACATCTTGGAGTTCAGCATCCTCTTTGTATAAATAATGGACATCATTAGTAGCCACAAGTGGAATAGAAAGTCTTTTACTCATATCAGCTAAACCAACCAAAACTTCTTGTTCTTCAGGTATTCTATGATTTTGAATTTCCAAATAAAAATCATCTTTAAAAATTTCTTTAAGTTTTAAAGCAAGTTTATCAGCTTCATCAAATTGTCTTTTTAATATGAATTGTGGAATATGACCTGCAATACAAGCAGATAAACATATTAAACCTTCACTATATTGTTCAAGCAATTTGTAGTCTATTCTTGGCTTATAGTACATTCCTTCAAGATAAGCAAATGAAGATAATTTCAAGAGATTTTGATAACCTATATTATTTTTTGCTAATAATATTAAATGTCCTGTATCTTCACGATTACTTCTTGACCTTCTGTCATGGCAAACATAAAATTCCTCTCCTATAATAGGTTTTATTCCATTAGAAACGCAGGCTTCGAAAAATTTTATTACACCATACATATTTCCGTGGTCTGTTATAGCTACTGATTTCCAACCTCTTTCCTTAACAATATCTACCAATTTATTTATTCTAGCAAGTCCATCAAGTAAACTAAACTCAGTATGTACATGCAGATGAACAAAATCTTTCATTATTAACTCCTTTCTTAAGTATTTTTATAAATTTAATTTTTAGTTATTTTAAGTTAAAATTTTAAAAAAAATATTAAAATTACTTTTCTTTTAAAAAATCTGCAATTTTAATAATTCTTCTAAAACGATGATTAAGACCACTTTTTGTTAACTTAATTGTTGACAATTTTAAAAGTTCTTCCATACTCTCCTGTGGATTTGCCAATCTTAAAACTGCCACTTCTTGTAAATCTTCAGGTAATGACTCCAAGCCTATTTTATGATTAATATAATTTATTGCTGTAATTTGCTTCAAACTAGCATCAACTGTTTTAGAAATATTAGCATTAATGCAATTTACCTGTCTATTCACTGTATTTCTCAAATCACGCTTAGCCATTTCATCAGATAACTCCATTACACTCATATTAGCACCAACTAATGCAAGCAAATCTTTAATAGCTTCACTATCTTTAAAATACAAAACATAAACTTTTTTTCTTTGTGCAATTTTTCCAAAAATATTAAAATTATTCAATAGATTTTGTAAATTTAATAAAAATTTTACATTATGTGATGCAAATTCAAGATGATAACCTGTTGTAGGAGATCTAGAACCTAAAGTAGATAATTTAATACTAGAAGTTGCACAACCAATATAACTACCTTTAATAAAAGATTTTTTGCATTCGTCATCAGGAATTAAAGTGGAATCTATTTCTGCAAAAAGATTTAATTGTCCATCTTGAGATAAAATACAACAATCTTTCAAAATTTGCGTTGATAAGTCTATAGGAAATATTATTTTGTAATATGCAGTTTTATTTATAGTATAATCATCAGAAATTTCTAATTTTGTCTCAATACCATATAATCTTGAAATTATTTTATTAATATAATTATAAATTTCTTTAAAATCGGTTGCAAGTTCCAAATAGACACCTGATGCATTTTTATTTAAATTACCACAAGCATGAAAAAGCCCTGCAAGAAAAGCTTGAGCACAACCTGCATCTTCAATGTCATTTTCAATAATTTCTAATTTACTATCTTTTGCAAAACTCAATTTATACCTCTTTTTGAAGAAAATTTAGGTAATTTATCTACATTAACTATTTGACTTAGTGGTAAATCAAGTCTAAAAATGGTATTTAATGCATTGTTACACTCTCCTACATTTTGTGGAGAATGAGCATCACTATTAACAATAAATTTTACCCCTTCATTTGCCATAGTTATTAGTTCTTCATCTGTAAAGTTTATTCTTTTACCATTAAGTTCAATAAATGTACCTTTTTCCTTGGCCATTTTTGCTACAGCTAATGTATCAGTAGGACAACCATAATTTAAATGAGTAATAATATCAATAGGATATTTATCCAAAGCTTTCAAAAAAGCTGTAGTATTACGATTTAATCTATCTTTACTAGGTTTATATGGAGAACCAAATGCATTAGCAAGTATTAATTTGTTAAAATCACTTCTAGTTTGTGGTTTTACAAATTTATGATGACCTAATAAAAGGATATCTAAAAATTCAAAGTCTTCAAAATTAACGTCAATACTGCCATCAAGTCCAATAAGATTAGCTTCAACTCCAAGCAAAATATCAACACCTGTAACTTCTTTAGCATTTAATAAATCTTCTTTAACAAGTCTTATTTCCTTTCTTTTAACTCCAAAAAGTAAATGATTAAAACCATGATCAGTAATAGCAATTTGCTTAAGACCTTTATTCATGGCAACTGAAGCATTTTCTAAAATTGTTCCCTTTCCGTGATTATGTCTAGAATATCTAGTATGTGTATGATAATCTCCAAATAAAATCATTTTTCCTCCAAAGGCTAACTAATTAAATTATAATACATTTAATTAAAAAGTCAAATCTAATTTTTATTGAAATTTTATAAAAAAATTTTATAATATTATAATTTTTCACTATCAAGAATAATAGTAACTGGCCCATCATTTAAAACATTAATTTTCATGTCCGCGCCAAACACACCATATTTAACTTTTATTTGCTCGTTTTCTAAAAACTTACCTACGCTTTGGTACATTGAATTAGCTTTTTCAGGTTTTTCTGCTTTTATAAAACTAGGTCTATTACAACCTTTGCAGTCGCCTAATAAAGTAAATTGACTTACTAATAAAATTTCGCCATTTACTTCTTTTATTCCTAAATGCATTTTTCCATTAATATCTTCAAATATTCTTAATTTAGAAATTTTAGTTGCTATTTTAACTAGTTCTTTCTCCGAATCTCCTTCTTCTACTCCTAAAAAAACAATAAATCCTTTATCAATTTCAGAAATTAATTTATTGTTTACTTTAAGCTCTGCTTTTAAAACTCTTTGTATTACAGCTTTCATAAATCTTACCCTTTTTATTTATTTTCTCTTAATATTTTATAATAAATCAAAATAAAATCATAACAATTTTGATAATTTAAAAACAAAAAGTTCACACCTAAACGATATGAACTTTTAAAATAAAATAACTTTAGTTATTTTATTTTTATTTAAAATTATTTTATAATACAACCTTTTAATTAAAAGAATATAAAAATTATTCTTTACCAAAGCAAAATTCACATACTTCATCATATTTTTTTTCACTTGGTTTTTGTTTTCCATAAGAAACAAATTGTGAAGTATGAATTTCTGTTCCACAATCAAATTCTAATTTTGGTGTTGTTGAAGATATGCCTGAAAATGCACTTTGTTCAGTTATAATATCTCCTTTGTGAAGAGTATCAATTCCGTTTTCACTCACAACAATATATGAATTATCAACAAATTTAAACGATTCTAAACCTTTCGCTTTATAAGTACATCCACTTAAAGATAAAGCAAGAATAGCAACAGAAGCTGTCACAAGTGCTAATTTTTTTAAAGATTTGATAATGCCATTTTTATTCATAAATACTCCTTTAATCTTTTTTACTATTAAATTATAGCATTCATGTAAAAAAAAGTCAATATGGAAATTTATATTCACAACAATCTTTATCATTAAAAAAATATAAAACATATGAAAATTAATCATTAATAGATAACAAAAAAAATCATTGAAAATTCAATGATTTTTTTATTACTAAATTAATTCTACTATTGCTAATTCAGCACTATCCCCTCTGCGTTGACCCATTTTAATTATTCTAGTATAGCCACCGCCTTGTCCAACTTCTTTAATTCTTGCTGCATATTTTGGAGCATATACATTAAAGATTTTTTCAAGTAAAGGGTGATTAATATCTTTAGTTCTAGTTTTGAAAGCTTCAATAGATTCTTTAGGCTTTCTTAATTCTTGTCTATCCATAAGATATGACATAATTTCTCTTCTTGCTTGCAATTTTTTAGGACCGTCATTAGAAACGCTTGTTTTTACTTTAACACCTTTTTCATCTTTGATATCTTTTGAAACTTTAACAATATCTTCGTATGAATTGATGGCTTTTGTTAACAATTTTTCTGCTTGAGATCTTACAGATTTTGCTCTTGCAAGAGTAGTTTCAACCTTTCCAAACCATAAAAGATCTGAAACAAGTCCACGAAGCATTGAATTTTTTTCTTTACTTGGTCTACCTAATTTTGCATTAGCCATTTTCTTTTCTCCTTTTATTAGTCTTCGTCTTTGCGAAGTGAAAGTCCATAACTTTCAAGTTTTGCTATAACCTCATCAATAGATTTAATTCCAAGATTTTTAACTTTTAACATATCTCCTCTTGATTTTTTAGTGAGGTCTTCTACGGTATTAATACCTGCTCTCTTTAAGCAATTGTATGAACGAACAGAAAGATCCATTTCCTCAATAGGAAGTTCCATTAATTTAATTTGTTTGTCTTCTTCTCTAGAAACAAGGATTTCTGTATTAGCCATTTGTGCGCAAAGTTCAACAAACAAATTAACATGATCCATAATGATTTTACCAGCAAGTGAAACAATTTCTCTAGCACTTGTTGTTCCATTAGTTTCAACTTCTAAAGTTAATTTGTCATAATTAACACTTTGTCCAACACGAGTACTTTCAACATTGAAGTTAACCCTTTTAACAGGTGAAAAAAGTGAATCCATTGCAATGTAATCAATATCATCAAATTTAGTTTTATTATCACTATTTTGAACATATCCTCTACCATTGCCAATCATTAAATCCATATCAAGTACACTGCCTTCATCCATTGTGCAAATGTATAAATCTGGATTTAAAATTTCAACATCACTATTTTCTTCAAAATCTTTAGCAGTAATAGTTCCAGCCCCATTCTTTCTAATGTGAAGATAAGTAACAAAATCTTTGCTTTGGTTTTTGCATTTAACTGCAAGACCTTTAAGATTTAAAATAATATCAACTACATCTTCTGTAACACCTCTAATAGTTGAAAACTCATGACTTACACCTGCAATACGAACTGCAATTGGTGCTGAGCCAGGAAGAGATGAAAGAAGTGTTCTTCTCATTGCATTACCTAAAGTTATACCATAACCTTTTTCAAGTGGTTCAACTATAAATCTTGCAAAAGCACCATTATCTGTTTCTTCACAAGAAATTCTTGGTCTTTCTATTTCCATATTCATATTTGCCTCCGTTTTACTATCTAGAATACAATTCTACGATAAGTTGTTCTTTGATATCGGAGTCGATATCTTCTCTACAAGGAAGTGTAACGATTTTCCCTGAAAGAGTATTTGAATCAAATTCAAGCCATTTTGGCATAACAATTTTAGCGCCTCTAAGAGCTTTGAATGCTTCATTATCTTGTTTGTTTTCTTTAACAGCAATTACATCACCTGCTTTAACTTGGAAAGAAGGAATGTTTACTCTTCTGCCGTTAACAGTAATAAGTCCATGGTTTACCATTTGACGAGCTTGTTTTCTAGAAGCTCCAATACCCATTCTGTAAACAACATTATCAAGTCTTCTTTCAATCAAAGTAAGCATAACTGCACCGGTTGCGCCTTCCATTTTACGCGCTTTTTCATAATATTCTCTAAATTGTCTTTCTAGAACTCCATACATTCTTTTAACTTTTTGTTTTTCACGAAGTTGAGTGCCGTATTCTGAGAATGTAACTCTTCTTTTAGAATTACCATGTTGACCAGGAATTACAGGTCTTCTTTCCATTGCACATTTTTTAGTAGTACATCTTTCTCCTTTAAGAAAAAGTTTGCATCCTTCTCTTCTACATTGACGGCAATCTGGTTCAATAGTTCTTGCCATTTGATTATCTCCTTTTAAACTCTTCTAACTTTTGGTGGTCTGCAACCATTGTGAGCGATTGGTGAAACATCTTTAATCATTGTAACATTGATGTCACAATTTTGAATTGATCTAATAGCAAGTTCACGACCGCTTCCTGGACCTTTAACAAAAACCTCAACAGTTTTAATACCATGTTCTTTTGCAACTTTAGCAGCATCTTCTACACAAGATTGAGCAGCAAAAGGTGTGCTTTTTTTAGAACCTTTCAAGCCAAGTTTGCCTGAACTGCACCAAGAAAGAACATTACCATTGCAATCTGTAAAAGAAACTATAGTATTATTGAAAGAAGTTTTAATATGAACCTGTCCTGCAGATATATTTTTACTTACTCTTTTTTTAGTAGTCTTTTTTCCACTAGATTTTGTAGCCATATTATTTCTCCTTATTTACCTTTCTTAGAACTTCCAGCGACAACCTTTTTAGGTCCTTTTCTAGTTCTAGCATTGTTTCTTGTGTTCTGTCCACGAACAGGAAGACCTTTACGGTGACGAACACCACGATAACAACCAATTTCGCCGAGTTTCTTTATATCCATATCGACTTTTTTACGAAGTTCACCTTCAACAATTATATTGTGTTCAATATAATTTCTTAATTTAGCAACTTGATCATCAGTTAAATCTTTAACTCTGATATCAGCACTAACGCCAGTTGCTTCACAAATTTTATTCGATGTAACTCTGCCTATCCCATAGATATAAGTAAGACCGAGTTCCAATCTTTTTTCTCTAGGTAGGTCTACACCAGCAATTCTTGCCATTTAATTATCCTCCAATTTAATTTAAATAAGATTGTAAAGATATTTTAATAATAGTTAAATTTTTAAAATATCCACTTTAAAATGTCATTATAATTTAAAACATTTTTCACTTTTTTAGTAACTCTTTAATATTAGCCTTGCACTTGCTTGTGTTTTGCACTCTTAGAGCAGATGACCATTACTTTTCCATCTCTCTTAATAACTCTACACTTATCGCAAATAGGCTTAACAGATGCTCTAACTTTCATAATGTCTCCTTTTTAACCCTATCTCTCCAAGTGATTCTTCCTTTGGAAAGGTCAT
>CASEOW010000019.1 GCA_949289785.1 uncultured Bacillota bacterium
ACTTCCACAAAAACCTGAAAATAAAATAAGAATTAATAATACAAAAAAATTAAAATTTTGTTTTTTGAAACAATAATTTTTCATTTTCCCCTCTCTTTATTATTTGCTTAAAGCAGAACTTTATCCTATAAATATTATAACAATAATATTTATATTAGTCAAAATTTTAATAGATTTTTGTATTATATAATTTATTTAAAAAACATGTTGTAAATATTTATTTAAATCTGGATAACCATATCCCTCAAAATTTTTATTAAAACTTATTGGTTTAGCACATGAAAGAATAATCTTTTTTATCTCATTAGGTTTTAATTTAGGATTTTTTTGTAACAACAAACTAGATAATCCTGCAATCATAGGAGTTGCAACAGAAGTTCCACTTAATATTGTGTAAGGTTTTTCTCTACCACAAGATATTATATCAACAGCTGGAGCAATAACATCTGGTTTAAATCTAGCAAAAGCAGGTCCTCTAGAAGAAAAATCAGCAATTTCAAAAAAATTGTTTTCAAATTTATCATCATCTAATCTATTGTCATTAAAACCACCAACTGTAATAATTTGAGTTGAAACTCCCGGACTTTTTATGGTTTGGTATTCTGGACCACTATTTCCTGCCGCAGCAACAACAACTATTCCTGCTCTCCAAAGAGCTTCTGCCCCATTCATTATAGGGTCATTATAACCTAATGGATCACTTCCAAAACTCATACATACAATTCTTATATTGTATACTTTATGATTATTATAAACCCATTCCATAGCATTTAATATTCTATCTGCAGTTGCTTCACCTAAACCATTAAGGGCTTTAAGAGAAACAATATTACTTTGAGGTGCAATTCCACTATAATAACCTGCACTTAAAGCACCATTACCACTACACACACCTGCCACAAAAGTTCCATGTCCATTATCATCATAACTTTTTGTTTTATTATTAACAAAATCTTTAAAATAAATTATTCTATTTTTACCTAAAACAAAATCACTATGTTTTGTAATACCTGTATCAATAAAAGCCACAGTTGTTCCATTTCCATTTAACTCGCTATCTGCAACACCTAAAATTTTTTTAGCAACATTCATTAAAACTGAAGCTTTACTTACAGAAGAAATGAATTTTACTTGTGAAAAATTAGAAATAGTTTTTAACTGATTTGTATCAACCTTTATTCTAAATGAATTAATAAAAGGATATTGATTTAAAATTTTTATATTTCTATTATGTAAAATTTTTTCAAGTCTTGAATAATCATATGCTCTAACGATACATTCAACACTTGAATTTTCTTGTAACATTTGTACAATGTTTAATAAATTTCTATCAATTTTTTCTTTAATCATTTTAAACTCTCAAGTATTTTTTTCATATTTTGATAGTTATCTTCACCAATTACACCCTTAATACTATCTAGACTGTTTTCAAGTTTATTATAATCAAATACTCCATTTGCTTTTTGCCTAGCCACTTCATTAAATAGCTCATCTCTAATTTGATTAGAGTCAAGATCTTTGTATTGATTATATTTATCCATTAAGTCCTTTTCAGTTATGTTTTCTTTTTGCGTTTTATTGTTTTGTGTATTTTCTTTTTCATCAATTTTATTGTTTTTAAACTCAGATAACTTTGACATATTTTCTCCTACTAATTCAATATATGATTAAAAAAATAAAGATTGCATAAATTTTAAATATTTTTGTTTACATTTTAATTCACAAAATAATAATTTTAAGCATAATAATTGATATGGACAATTCTTTGTTGGAAATGTTTAGTAAATTATTTTCATCTTTTAATGGAGGAGTAAATTCATCTGCTTCGCAGAATAGTTTTTCTCAGCAAAATAATCCTTCAAATAATTATTATCCCAAAGAAGCTTATCAATTTGATAATCAAAATAATAACTATAATCAAAATAACAACTTTAATAACTCAAATAATCTAAACAACAATAATACAGGATTTAACAACTTAAATTTAAGCGGATTAAATTTAAATAATATTCTTCCAATGTTGTTATCTATGAATAAAACAGGTTCACTAACAGGTATTTTAGAAGCATTGTCATCTAAAAATCAAAATATTGCCACTAAGAATGAAGATAAAACAAAAGAAAATGAAACCATAGAATCTATTCAAGACAATGAAATATTATTATAAAAAAAACATATAGTAAGTAAAATAACTATATGTTTTTTATTTTTATATATTTTCTTAGTTTTATAATAAATAATAGAAATATTGCTGTTAATTAAATTTATTTTTCATCTATCTTATCAACTAATGAACCATACTTGAAATATAAATTACGCTTACATAATTGTTTCGCAATTTCTTCATTTGTAGTTGCCACAATTAAAGTAGTCTTTTTAGTTTGTAAAGACTTGATTAAATTCAAAACAACTTCTTTAGTAGCTTCACTAATTTTGTCAAAAATATTATCCACCATTAAAAGTTCTAAATCACGAAAAGTCAATCTAATTAGAGAAAGAACATATTTTTCATCAAGCGTTAAGTCTTTAATTTTTGTATCTTTAATTTTTTCTAATGAATATTCAATAATTACACTATTAATTTTATTTTCAATTTCTTTATCACTAAAACCCCAATTTTTAAGAACATATTTAAAATTATCATATACAGATTTTTTTTCAAGAAAAACAGGACTTGCAGGGACATAACCTGCACTAATATCAGTTTTATAGTTTAATTTTTCAATAGGAATATCTTTAATAAAAACTTCACCTTTTGTTATCTTTTCTAGTTTAGCAAAAATACGAAGAAGACTAGTTTTCCCACTTTCATCTTCCCCAACTAAAGCAACACTTTCGCCAGCCTTTATATCCATAGAAATATTATATAAAGCATAAAATTCTCTTGTATATCTCAAATATAAATCTTTTACTCTAATCATACAATCTCCTAAAATCTTGTTTGATAAATTACATATTCAATATAAAATATTCAAAAATTATTTAAACATTTACTTAATTAGTTTACAATATAAATAAAAAAAATAAAAGCATTTTAACAAAAATTGTAATTTGTTTTGCCTTTATTTAAAATTTAATAAATTAATAATCCAAACTAATATTGATTAAGGTTTTATTTTAAGGTCAAATTGAGAAGAAATAGTTTCACTGCCTACTATTATTTGTCCTGTAGAAGAAGAATTATCTTCACTTTGACCAGCAACTACCCTAAAGGTTAAAGTAAGTTCTTCTTCACTATTAAAAATATATGTTTTACTTACAGCATCTTCAAATAATTCAAATTGTTCTTGTCCGATTTTACTTTGTGCATCACATATTAAACTTGTTAAACTAAACCATTCATCATAATCAGTAAAATTTAGAGTTAACTTTTCCGAATTTTCTTGCCAACAAATAACTTCAGCAATCTTGTTAGATTTTACCTGAATATCTACACTCTTGCCTTCAAGCCTAGAGTCTTTATAAAAATTTACCTTTATCGCATAATTGCTACTACCAGCAGAGGTAATTTCTGAAATTGATGCACATTTTAAAATTGTTGAATTTTCACAAGCAAACATAAAAACACTCGTTACTAATAATAAAAATGTAATAAATACTTTTGAAAATTTTTTCATTTTTTCTCCTTAATTATTTATATCCAAATAAAAGAAGAATAATCAAAAAATATTTATTTAATAATTAAATATAAATAATTTTTATAATAATTTTTTTAATTTTACATTATTAGTAAATAAAAATTAAAAAATACCTATATAAATAAAAAAAATGCTTTAAAAAGCATTTTCAATATGATTTATAATTTCATCACCTACTATTTCTATAACATCAAATCTGCAAGAAAATTTTTCATATAAATTATTTTTAACTAAATATTTTTCAGCAACAATTCTAATTTTATTTTGTTTTTTAAAGTTAACGCTTTCTGAAGGATAACCAAAAGATATAGTTTCTCTTCTTTTTACTTCGATAAATATAATAGTTTTGTTTATTTGAGCAATTATATCAATTTCTCCATAAGGCAAAGTAAAATTAGTTTCTAATATTTTATATTTTTTTGATTTTAAATATTTACAAACATTTAGCTCCCCTATATTTCCTTTGATTTTATTTTCATTTTTCATAAAACTTCCAAAATTAATTATTAATCTAAAGTAATCTTTCCAATTCTACCCTTTCTAAAATCATCAATAACGGCATTTGCAGTTCTTTCTATATCAAGTGTATCTTTAGAAAGAATGTAATTTCTCTTTTTAGCAACATCTTCCAACGTAAAATTATCATCATATCGTTGTTTATACAAGTTAGGATATTTTTGATTTATTAGATTTAATAAATCTTGAGCAAGTGGACAAATGTCCACTAATATTTCATCTTTAACACTTCCAATATAGAATAATTTTTTAGCAATTTCTTGATCCTTTAAATTTGGATATAAAGTCCCCGGAGTATCACACAACTCTATATTATCACCAATTTTTATCCATTGAACTTGTTTAGTAACTCCCGGTTTATTACCGGTAACTAATTTAGCTTTTCTTACAAGACTATTTATAAAAGTGCTTTTCCCACAGTTTGGAATTCCAACAACAACAGCTCTTATTATAGGTTTAATATTTTTAGAAGCACTCTTTTTGATTTTTTCATCACATATTTTTAATATTTTTGATTTTATAATTTTATCATTTTGAGTAGTGCTATTGATTAAGACAAATTCTTTTTTATTTTTTTCAAACTCCCTACAAATTTGTAGAGTTCTATTTTTATCTGCAAGGTCAATTTTATTAATTATATATAAAATTGGTTTTTTATTAGCAAGAGTTTCTAAAGAAGGGTTAATAGAAGATAATGGAGCACGCCCATCAAGCAAATATAAAACTATGTCAATGTTAGATAACATTGCCTTTAATTCTCTTAATGTTTTTTTCATATGTCCAGGAAACCATTGTATAACTGACATAATTCCTCCATTTGTAAATTAAACTTTTATATTATAATTAATTTTTATTAATCAAATCTGGACGAGATTTTTTTGTTAATAAAATTTTTTGCTCTTGTTTCCACTTTTCAATTTCTTTATGATTGCCACTAATTAAAACATCTGGAACCTTATATCCCATAAAATCAGCAGGTCTAGTATACTGTGGATATTCAAGCATATTATTTTCAAAACTTTCTTCTACTAGGCTTTCTTGACTGATAGCTCCTTCAATTTGTCTTACAATAGCATCAACCATAACCATTGCAGGTAATTCTCCACCACTAAGCACAAAATCACCAATAGAAATTTTTTCTGGCTCAAAAATATCTATAACCCTTTGGTCAATTCCTTCATAATGTCCACAGATAAAGATAAGGTGATTTTCTTTTGAAAATTCTTTTGCTAAACTTTGATTAAATACCTTTCCAGATGGTGAAGTAACTATAATTTTGCTATTTTCATTTTGAACACTTTTAGTAGCATCATATATAGGCTGAACGCTCATAAGCATACCAGCACCACCACCAAAACAATAATCATCACACTTTTTATGTTTATCTTTAGAAAAATCTCTTATGTTAATGATATTTATTTCAACAAGACCTTTTTCTTTTGCTCTTTTGATGATGCTTTCATCTAAATAAGAAAAACTATCTGGGAAAAGTGTTAAAATGTCAATTCTCATATTGCAACCTCTTTAGCTTTTTCTTTATCAACAATAAGTTTGTCTCTATCTTTAATGAAAACACCTTCCACATAAGGAATTTGCAATCTTCTATTTTCACTTTCTATAATAAAAATATCATAAGAACCATAGTTTTCAATATCTACTATTTGTCCAAAGAAGTTTCCATCTAAATCACAAAGTGTCATGCCTAAAAGGTCATCAATTAAAAAATCATCTTCATTTTTAAAATTAGATAATTCACTTTTTTCAATTTTGATAAATTTATTTCTTAGTGTTTCAGCATCATTCCTTGAAACTATGCCATCAAAAGTAATATACAAAAAATCTTGTCTAAGCGAAATATGCTTGACAATCATTTTTTTATCACCTATATAGCAAACTTTTAAATTTTTAAAAACAGCAAGGAGATTTGTCAAAGGCTGGGCTTTCACCTCACCTTTAATTCCTTGCGGTTTTAAAATTTTAGCAATTTCTATCATTTTATTCTCCAAATTTTACGAACACTTTTTTATGTTGTCTTGAAGATATTGATTTTATAATTGCTCTTATACTTGATGCAACTTTGCCTTGTTTACCGATAACTCTACCCATATCATCAGGGTTAACTGTAACATTAATTATAGTTTCATCATCATTTTGAGTTTCGCTAACTTTAACACTGTCTTCATCAATTACAAGACTTTTAACAATATATTCAACTAAATCTTTCATTGAAATCTCCTTAATTATTTTTCAATAATGCCACTTTTTACAAGAATATTTCTTGCTGTTTCAGTAGGAGTTGCGCCTGATTTAAGCCATTTGTTAGCTTTTTCGTTATCAATTTTGATTTCAGCTGGGTTTTTAAGTGGATTGTAAGTTCCAATAATGTCAATAAATTTTCCATCTCTTGGAGCTCTTGAATCAGCAACGATAACTCTGTAGAAAGGTGCTTTTTTATCTCCCATTCTTGTAAGTCTAATTTTAACTGCCATAATTTCCTCCTTATAAATTTTTAAATGCCTAAATTAAAATAGGCTATATCTTTAGCAAAATAAATTTGCGTAAGACCATGAATGAATAATGTGCTTATATGCACAATTTTTAGAACATTTTTCTAAATTTTCCGTTTTTAAGTTGTTTCATCATTTCTTTAGACTGTTCAAATTGCTTTAAAAGTTGATTTACTTGTTGAACACTAGTTCCACTTCCTTTAGCAATTCTTTGACGCCTACTAGCCTTGATAATATCAGGATTTCTTCTTTCAGCAGGAGTCATTGATTGGATAATTGCTTTATTAACTTGAATTTGATTTTCATCAATATCAAGATTTTTAATTTTACCACCAAGACCTGGAATCATAGAAAGAACATCTTTTAAGTTTCCCATTTTTTTCAAACTATCTATTTGTCTAAGATAATCATCAAAAGTGAAAGAATTTTCCTTGAACTTTTTTTCTATTTCTTTCATTTCTTGCTCGGTAACTGCTTCTTGTGCTTTTTCAATCAAAGAAAGCACATCTCCCATACCAAGAATTCTACTAGCAATTCTATCAGGATAGAAAGGTTCAATATCCCCTACTTTTTCTCCTGTTCCAGTAAATTTTATTGGTTTTCCGGTGATAGCTTTTATTGAAAGAGCCGCACCACCTCTAGTATCACCATCAAGTTTAGTTAATATTACTCCAGTTATATCCAATTTTTCGTTAAATGCACTTGCTACAGTAACTGCGTCTTGTCCAGTCATAGCATCAACAACTAAAAGAATTTCAGTTGGCGAAAGTTTTTCCTTAATCTGTCCAAGTTCGTCCATAAGTTCTTCATTGATATGCAATCTACCTGCAGTATCAATTATTATAGTATCAAATCCTTGTTTTAAAGCATAGTTTTTTGCTTCTAGTGCTGTCTTTACAGGACTTTGTTTGCCTTTTTCAAAAACTTCAATATTAGCTTGTTTACCAACAACTTGAAGTTGATTGATAGCTGCTGGTCTATAAATATCACAAGCAACTAATAAAGGTTTTTTCCCTGATTTTTTTAGGTGTGCACCAAGTTTAGCACACATAGTTGTTTTACCTGCACCTTGAAGACCACACATCATAATAATAGTTGGAGGTGAAGGTGAAACGACAAGTTTTTGATTGTTTGAACTCATTAAAGATGTAAGTTCGTCTTTAACAATTTTGATAACTTGTTGAGAAGGAGTTAAACTTTTTAAGACTTCATCACCTACAGCTTTTTCGGAAACATTTTTTACAAAATCTTTTGCTACAAGATAATTAACATCTGCTTCAAGCAAAGCAATTCTGACTTCTCTCATTGCTTCCTTAATTTCAAGTTCAGTAAGTCTTCCCCTTTTTGTAAGTTTAGAAAATATATGATTAAATTTTTCAGATAATGATGAAAAAAGTGCCATAACTACCCCTTTTTGTTTTTATAAATTTCTAGTTCTTTCATTAGTTTATCAATTCTTTCAACAAAAGACAACTCTTCTTCAAATTTTACAAGTTTTTTTTCTGCTTTAGTAATACTATCAAGCACAGCTTGTCTTGAAATGCCTAAATTTTCTGCAATTTCACTAATCGTCAAATCATAAGACAAATATTGTTCAATCACATCAATTTGCCCTTTGCTTAGCAATGGTTTATAAGCATCATAAAGTTTTGCCAATTTTATCTTTTCTTCTATTTCCATAACCTACTTTTTGTAAAGCATTTTTACTTTACACCATATATTAACACAACCTTCTTAAAATTGCAAGTATTTTTAGAAATTTTTTAATTAACTTTTAACAAATTAAACTTTTCAGAAATAGATATTAATTTGGAAGTAGATTTAAAATAATGTTATTGCTTACCCCATAAAATTTAGGATTTAGATAGATAAAATTATATTTTTCATATAAAATACCCTTTTTAATATAAAATAAAAAATTTTCATTGGTATTTATATCATATCCTAAATTTTTTAATTCTAATTTATTTATCCCACAACTATTTCTCAGCCCTAGCATAATTCTTTCTTCAATTTTTTGTGCATTTGTTAAATGTTCAACAAATTTTTTATTATCAGCATAATAATCTTTAAAATTATCAGCATTGGCAATTCTAGCATCACCTAAGTAAGAATGAGCACTCATTCCAAAACCAGCATATTCCTTATTAATCCAATATTTTTGATTATGCTTGCTTTCATAACCTTTTAATGCAAAATTAGAAATTTCATATTGATTATATCCAAATTTTTTTAAGAATTTTGTTGTTTTTTCATAATATTTAACGCACTTTTCATCATCTAACAATACATTTTTATCCTGATTGTAAATTTTTTCTAATTTTGTTCCATTTTCAATTTGGAGCATATATAAAGAAAGATGCTTAACTTTTAATTTAATTAGCATTTTCAAATGCTTTTTAAAAGATTTATATTTTTCTTTTAAACCAATTAATAAATCACAAGAAATATTATCTATACCACAATCTTTTACAATTTTTATAGCTTCCAAAGCTTTTTCTGAATTATGTATTCTTTCTATAAATTTAAGTTGTTTGTCATCTAAAGATTGAATACCAATAGAAACTCTATTAACACCTAAAGTTTTATAATTTTCTATTTGGTTTTTTGTGATTAGACAAGGATTACATTCAATAGTAAATTCATAATCTTTTGCAATTTTAAACCTAGATTTAACAGCATCTATTATAGTTTTTAATTGGAAATTAGATAAAATATTTGGTGTTCCGCCACCAATATAAATTGTATTAATTTCACAATCATCTTTGTTTTGAAAACTTTTAATTTCTCTTACTAAATAATCAACATATTCATTTATTTTTTCTTCAGCACAAACATAAGAACAAAATGCACAATATGAGCATTTGTGTTTACAAAAAGGAATATGAATATAAATTGCATCCATATTAATCACCTATTCATCATCGTCAAGTTTTAAAATAGACATAAATGCTTCTGAAGGAATTTCAACAGAACCTATTTTTCTCATTCTTTTCTTTCCTTCTTTTTGTTTCTCTAAAAGTTTTCTCTTTCTAGTAATATCCCCGCCATAACATTTAGCAAGAACATCTTTACGCATAGCTGATAAAGTTTCTCTAGCTATTATTTTCCCACCAATAGCAGCTTGAATAGGAACTTCGAATAATTGTCTAGGAATAATTTTCTTTAATTTTTCAACGAAAGCTCTGCCTCTTGCGTAAGCTTTATCTTTATGAACAATAATAGAAAGAGCATCACATTTTTCACCATTCAATAAAATATCCACTCTCACTAAATCACTTTGAACAAAATCTTTTATTTCATAATCAAGACTTGCATATCCACGAGTTCTAGATTTTAGACTATCAAAAAAATCATAGACTATTTCTGCAAGTGGAAGTTGATATGTTAGTTTCACTCTTTTTGGATCAATATAAGTAAGGTCATTATAAATTCCACGCTTATCTTGACATAATTCCATAATAGGACCAACAAATTGTGGAGGAGTATATATGTGCACATTTGCAAAAGGTTCTTCTATATAGCTTATTTCAACAGGAGAAGGCATTGATGAAGGATTAGAAAGCATAATCATACTTCCATCTGTTTTATAAATCTTATATTCTACACTAGGAGAGGTTGTAATTATATCTAAATTAAACTCTCTTTCCAGTCTTTGAGTTATGATTTCCAAATGAAGAAGTCCTAAAAATCCACATCTAAATCCAAATCCTAAAGCTTGAGAAACTTCAGGTTGAAACTGAATAGAAGCGTCATTAAGTTTTAATTTTTCTAATGCTTCTTTAAGTTCTTCATATTTAGCACCATCAACAGTAAAAATTCCACAAAAAACTACGGGTTGAACTTTCTTATAACCACTTAAAGCTTTAGATGTAGGAGCATCATCATGTGTAATAGTATCACCTACTTCAATATCGCTAATATTTTTTATTGAACCAGCAAGATATCCAACATCTCCTGCCATTAATTTATCTGTTTGTTTTGTAAAAGGAACAAAAATACCAACTTCAGTAACTTCATATACCTTTCCAGTATGCATCATTCTGATTTTGTCGCCAACTTTTACAGTCCCATCAAAAACTCTAATTAAACAAATTGCACCTTTAAAATTATCATAATAACTATCAAAAATTAAACATTTTAAATTAGCGTTTTCATCACCACTAGGACAAGGAATATCCTTTATGATTTTTTCAAGAACACTTTCTATGTTAATTCCATCTTTAGCAGAAATGCAAGGAGCGTCCATTGCAGGAATAGCTATTACATCTTCTATTTCTTTTTTCACTTCTTCAGGTCTTGCACTAGGCAAATCAATTTTGTTTATAACAGGTACGATTTCCAAATTGTTGTCTGAAGCTAAATAAGCATTAGCTAAAGTTTGCGCCTCAACACCTTGTGAAGCATCTACGATTAAAATAGCCCCTTCACAAGCAGCAAGAGACCTTGAAACTTCATAAGTAAAATCTACATGTCCTGGAGTATCTATCAAATTTAAAATATAATCTTGACCTTGATAGTTATAATGCATTGTAGTTGGTGTTAATTTTATTGTAATCCCCTTTTCTTTTTCAAGATCCATACTATCCAAAAGTTGTTCTGACATATCTCTTTTATCTAAAGTTCCAGTTTTTTCAATTAATCTATCAGCTAAAGTTGATTTACCGTGATCTATATGAGCAATAATGCAAAAATTTCTAATTGTTTTCTGTCTATCCATGTTGAAATTATAATAAAATTACAAAAATAAATCAATGAAATTTTAAATTTATTAATTTATTTTTTTTAACTCAATGCTATTAATTTTTATTTTAGTTAAACTAAAAAATAGAAAAATAACTCAAAATTATTAAAAAAAACTAAAAATTTTTAAATAATAATTAAAAATTATTAAAATATTTTCTTATTATTTTTAAATTATTTATTTTAATTGATTAATTTTTTTTTGTGTGATATACTTTTTATAGTAAAAATATTGCAAAATATTTGTCGTAATTTGTCAACTTTTGACATATTATATTAAAAAGTTTAACATTTGCAAACAATATTAATATCTAAAATTTTTAATAATTAAGGCGGTATTTATGGATTTGTTTAACTCATGGCTTGTTGAAAGTCCTATTGCTCATAGAGGACTTCATGACAAAGAACACCCTGAAAATTCTATTTCTGCATTTCAAAAAGCAATTGATAAAGGTTACCCTATTGAATTAGATGTTCAAATGATTTCTGACGGAACAATCATAGTTTTTCATGATGAGAGTTTAAAAAGACTTACCGATAATGATGGATATATAAAATTTCTTAAAAAGTCAGACCTTGATATATTAACACTTAAAAATAGTAAAGAAAAAATACCTACTTTAGAAAAAGTGTTATCTGTTGTTAATGGTCAAGTACCACTTTTAATAGAAATAAAAAATCCAGATAAAGTTGGAAATCTTGAAAAATCTTTAATAGAAATGCTTAAAGATTATAAGGGAGAATATGCAATTCAATCTTTTAATCCATTAGTTCTTGAATATTTTTATAAACATGCACCTGAAGTTAAAAGAGGACAACTTGCTGGATATTTACAAGGTCAAAAACTTTCATTTATAAAAAAATTTGCTTTAAAAAGAATGTTACTTAATAAACTAAGCAGACCCGATTTTATAAACTATGAAGCAAAAAAATTACCTAACCGATTTGTAAGAAAATACAAAAAACTACCATTACTTGCTTGGACTGTTACAAGTCAAAAAGATTATTTAAGAGTTGTAAAATATTGTGATAATGTAGTTTTTGAAGGTTTTGAACCTAAAATATAAACAAATAGATTATTTAACTTAGTAAATAATTAGACATCAAATTTAAATAAACCAAGCAAAAAAAACAAAAATATTTTTTGCTTTTTTTTTGTTTTTATCTATTTTTCTTTATTTTTTAAATAACAAACTTTTTTAATTCCATATATTTTACTATCTTGTAATTCAAAATGAGAAAAATCAAAATCATCATCTTTATTTTGCTCACAAACAATACAACCTTCTTCTTTTAACAGATTATTTTCATAAATTAAATTTAAACAATCGTTATATACTCCACTCTTATAAGGAGGGTCAAGAATAATAATATCAAATTGTTTTCCTTGAAGTCTTTTTATCACATTTTGATAACTTCCACATAATATTTTTGAATTTTCTATTTTTAAATTTGTTAAATTTTTTGTAGTTAAATTAATACTTCTTTTATCTATATCTGCAAAAGTTACACTATTTGCACCTCGACTAATAGCTTCTATTCCCAATGCGCCTGAGCCACAAAATAAATCTAAAACATCTGCTCCTTGCACAATAAAATTTAATTTATTAAAAATAGCTTGTTTTACCATATCTGCAGTAGGTCTTATATGGTCAAACTTATTTTCTTCAAGTCTTCTACCTTTAAATTTTCCAGCACAAACTCTCATTTATACACCCTTTTACCTTTTTGTAAATTTTAAAATTAAAAAAAATTTAAGTCAAGTAAATATATACTTTTTTCAATTATTTATATTTGTTTAAGCTAGACTATAAAAAATAAAAGTTATTAATAAAACCTTACTTTTCTTAAATTATTTCTTTTCAATTTTTCTTCACATATCATTAAAAATAGTCATAAATTGAATTTTGTAAGGAGGAAAAATGCAAAAACTAAAAAAACTCTCTATTTTTGTCTGCGCTTTAGTGCTATGTTTAGGCTGTGGACTAATGTTTGTAGGCTGTGGTGAAGATAAAAATAAAATAACTCTTAATGAAGTTACTCATAGTATTTTCTATGCTCCTTTATATGTAGCTTATAATTTAGGTTTCTTTGAAGATGAAGGATTAAAAGTAACAATAGAAAGTGCTACAGGTTCAGATGCTTCTATGACTGCACTTCTTAGCGGTAGTGCTGATATAATTTTAGCTGGGCCAGAAACTGTTGTTTATGCTTCAGGAACTAAAGATACACCTGTTATCTTTGGGCAATTAACTCAAAAAGATGGTTCTTTCTTTGTATCTAGAGATGAAATTAAAGGTGAATTTTCTTTAGATATGCTTGCAGGAACAACTATTATAGGTGGAAGAAAAGGTGGACTTCCTGCTATGACATTACAATACATCATTGAAAAAGCTGGTTTGACCATAGGAACTAACACTTCTCAAGGTCAGGTAAATCTTAGAACAGATGTATCATTCCCTATGATTGGTAGTGAATTCGTAACAAGCGGTTGTGAATATTGCACATTATTCGAACCAACTGCAACAAACCTTGAAAAAGAAGGAAATGGTTATGTTCTTGATGCTGTTGGAGATTTTTCAGGATATTTACCATACACTTGTTTTGCCACAAAGCAAAGTTATTTAAAAAATAATTCAGAACAAGCAGAAAAATTCTTAAGAGCAGTTCAAAGAGGCTATGAATATATTGCAGAAAATGATTCAGAACTTGTTGCTCAAGCGCTTTTAAAATCTTTCTCTGGAATGAGCATTGAAGAATTACAAATAGCCGTAGAGCAATATCTTGCAATAGATGCTTGGTGCTCTAACCCTGCAATGAGCGAAGAATCTTTTAATAAACTTGTTGAAATTATCAATTTTACAACTGAAGAAGCTCAATACAAGCCAAGTTTTGAACAACTAGTTGATAATACAATAGCAAATAAATTAGCAGCATAAAATTTAATTTTTGACAAAATTTTCAAATTTAAAAACAAAAAAGACTTCATTTTTGAAGTCTTTTTTATTGTATTAAGTTATTTTTAGCAAACCATATTTTAGATATAATAATCTTTATAACTCTTTTCTTTTTCTTTTTTATTTGTTTGACCTTTACTACCTCTTCCACCACCTCTATGTCTAATAATTAAGAAAATAGCTAAGCCAATCAAAACCACTCCAATAGGAACAAAAATATAAACATAAATTAAATTTTTTTGCATATCAGAATTATCTTTATGTGAGATTATTGTAATATTAGCAACATTATCGGAAGAAATATATCTAGTATTTAAGTTAAAGATATAAGTCGTTTCTTTTGTTTCTTCATTATAAATAGGGTCTTGGGCTAATAAATTAGAAGGTTCAATGTTTCCATAAATTTGTTTTATTGTTTGAGTAAATTCTTTAATGTCAATAATATAGTTTGGCATTGTTACAATTTCTAAAGAAATATTTGAATCTGGAGCAATAGCAATTACTTCTCCATTATATACTTCGCCGGCAATCGTAACGCTTTTTATTTTTTTATTGTCTAGTTTAGGAAAATCAATTAAAACTGCATCTTCATCAGTAAAGTATGCCTCCAATCTAAACTCTTTATTGAAAGGTGCTTGACCAAAACTAATTTCTATAGAAGTATTTTGATTATAAAAATCTTCTGCTTCAACTGTAAACTCTCCACTTTCTTCATCTTTATAAAATAATTTCCAATAGTCAAAAACATAAATACCATTTTTTACTGCCGAAATTTTATTCGCTTTGCTATCATAAGTATAAGTTATGAATAGTGTATCACTACTTTGAGCGCCATCATTAATTCTAACAAACCCTGAATTGTTATTTTTAGCATCTTGTGAAATAGAAACTTCACAAGTATAATTAATCGCAGTCATTTCAAATGAATAACTTCCATCTGTAAGGTCAGTAGCAATTATTTTTACATTAAATCCTTTAAGCTTTCCTTCCTCATTATAAATATTTTCTATATTATTTGCAGAGACTGAAATATCCGATTCGTTAACTTTAATATCTTTCAAATTATAAAAATTATAGTAAGCTTCTTTCAACTCAATTTCAATAACAATTTCGCTTCCCCACTTGCAATTCAGTTCTTTTACACCATCTTGATTAGAATTTTGATTAAATAACGCATTTTTGATTATAAAGTCACTATCTAAACTTCTTGCAAATTGAAATGTAAAATTTTCAAATCTTTGAAGTCTTAAATCATAAGAATTAATCATCCAAATAGTATCAAAATTCCAACTTTCCACAGAAGAATCAAATTTAGAAATATTAAAAAATGAAGAATTTACAGGAAGTGAAGTAACTCCAAATGTTTCTGAAGAAATATTTTCATTACCAGTAGGATAAATAGTTTGCATGCTTTGTGAAGGAGAAGACATAAAATTTGCATAAGTATAATAGCAATAATTAGCTGAAGCACTTGATTCTTTATTACCAATTATTGCTCCTTGAAGTGCTTGCTCTATTCTAGTAAGTTGAGATAAAAATATCAAATTAGAAACTTTAGAGCTTCCACTTACTAAACCTATCATTCCCCCAATATTAGCTTTTGGAGTAGCAACAGATGAACTAATGTTAATATTACCATATGTTGCACAATTATATATTTGACTTCCAGATGCAAGATTACCTATTAAAGAGCCGATGTTTAATGTCAAATCTTTAGATATATTAAAATTGTGATTAAAATAAGAAATACAATTTTTTACAATTGTTCTTTGTTTTGGTATGTCTATTCCACCAGTTTGACTAGTTAAATAACCAGCAATATCACCGTAATAAAAATTTGACTGAATATCTAAAGAAATAGTTTCACTTTCAATTCTCTCTTGTGAAATATTTTCAAGACCTAAAGAACAATTTTCAACAGTAACATTAACACCATAACCAATTAAAACACCTGCATAAATAGTATTATAAGCACTTTGTTGAGTAACTTCACCTAAATCAAAAGAAACATTACCGCTAATTTTTAAATTTTTAATTGTAGCCCCATTTGCTTTTGGAAATAATCCAACATAATTTGAATATTTAACAAGATTTAGATTAGAAATAGTATAACCGTTTCCATCAAATGTTCCATTAAAAGAATATTCGACTTCATCTACATAATACAAAAAGTGAGATAAATCGTATCCAGCTAAGTCTATATCATTATTTAAAGTAATAATTACATTACTTTTATCATAAATTGATAAATCTTCAAATGTGGAAATAAACTCTTCACTTGAACTTATTGAAACTTCTTTAATTTCTTCTTCAGTTTGTTCTTGTGCTAAACTTATAAAAGAAGGTGCAAAACCAATACCTAAACAAACAACAAGTATTAAAGTGAAAACAGAATAAAAAATTTTTTTCATTTTTCTCCTTTTATAAAATTAAACAATAAATATTTAAAATTTATGTTAAAAAAATTTCTAAATTATATACCTATTTATATTTATTAATTTAACATATAAGGTTATTTTTTGCAAATAAAATGTTAAATATTTCATAATACTAAAAAATTTAATAATTTTTTATGTATTTATTTTTATTTATTGATTTTATAAGCTTGACTTTATCTTTTTCTATTTCACTCATTTGAATTCGAGAAGTATTAAACTTATTTTTTGAAACAAGATAATATCTTAATTCATCAAGACAATGGTCATCTTTTTTTATAGGATTTTCGCTATTATTTCCCCACCAATAAGACTTAAATTCACTTATCATATTGACACAATTTTTAAAAATAAATAGATGTGCTTTTCCATTTCCATCTTTTAAATACCTTTTAACTGTGTTAATTCCGCTAAACATATCTTTGTTTACTTTTGGATTTACGATTATATCATTATCATAAAAAAGTTCTACAACACTTTTTGAACTTGCCAAAGTTTTTTGCCCAGCGGCACTGTCTATTAAAGCATAGAGTTTACCATTTTTTAATTCCCAACCAAGTTTTTTACTGATTTCTTTTATTTTGTTTGAATGATAAAAAACATCTTTTCCAGCTTCAAAATGTTCTGCAATAACATAAACATCTCCATCATATTCAGCATACCAATGACACGACAACGGATTATTAAGTCCAGGGTCTATAGAAATATTTTCATACCAATCTCTAGGAACTGAAAATGGTTCAATAACGTGTATATTTTCATCAAATTCAGAATAAACAAGTCCACCACATTGAACAAATTTTCCATATCTTCTCGCTTCTAGTTCATCATTTGACATACTTTTTGTCATCTGTTCTATTTCTTTTTTATCTAAATACGGATTATCTGCCCACTCCATAGTTATATACCAAATGTTATCGTCATTATTTTTATTTAAATAAATATCTTCATAAACCCAAGTCAACCCTTTTAATGGAGTCATTGTTCCAAAAATTATACCTTTTTTATCAATAACTCTCATTCTACATTCTTTATAAATATCATAAGGCGGTTCTTCGTCAAACCATACAAAATCCAAAGATGCACCTTGAAATTTTTCTCTCCCTTGATCACAACTTTTAAAACCTATTTTTGATAAACTTCCAAAAACATTTTTTACTAATATAAAATCTATGATACCACTATCAGCACTATCTTTTCTTCCACTCTCCATTACAATACTTTCAATCCAATCTTTTCTAAGATAATGCAAAATTTTGTTTTGAGCTACATCTCTTTGAACTTGTCTTGAAAGTGAAACAACCCAACAATCAATTCTTTTATTTTTTTTGTATGGGTGTATTCCTCTTGCTAACCAAACTGTTTCGACTGCCCCACATTCTGTTTTTCCAGATCTATTACCACCAAAAACCCATCTATTTTTTTTATTACATTTATGAAAAAGTAATTGTTTTTTATGTTTCTTTTTCCCCTTATTATATTTAGATAAAAAATCATCAGCATTTCGTCTTTCTATTTCTTTTTCTATAAGTTGTAATTTGTATAATATTTCTTCTTTCATATTGTATCATAATTCCCTTTAAAAACATTTTTTCCGACAAATAAATATTTTGAAATTTGAATTTAAAAAATTAAAATAAAATCATGAAAAATAATTTATTAACAATTTCAATAAAATATATTTTAATCTCCTTTTCTATAATATTATTATTACTTGGTTACACATTTTCAAGTTGCACTGCCAAGTTTTCTAAAGCGGAAACTAATACATATTTTGCAAAAATTACAAGTGATAATATATATTTTTATTCACAACCCTCTTTAACTGAATCAAGCAAACTTTTTATATTACCAAAAACATATTTTGTAAAAATTTTAAATAAGGAAAATGAACAATTTTATTATGCACAGTATCAAGATTTATTTGGATATGTAAAAATAGAAGAAGTTGCAGTTATGAATGGTATACCATCAAATCCATACGCTAGTTTTGATTTTCGTGTATTTTTACCAGAAGGATTAGGTCTTTATAGTTTGCCAAGTGTAACAATAGAAAATAAAATTTTAGATATACCTTATCTATATGACAATATAGCATATTATGGAGAAATAATTGGTGAACAAGCAATACCAGATAAGAGCAACACTTGGTATTATTGTAAATATCAACAAGATGGAAGTTATTACGGATATGTATACTCAGTATTTTGTGATAAAGTTGAAACGATTAAGGATAATGATCAAATATTTGACATAATTGATAACCCTATATTTCAAAAGGATAATTCCACTGCAAGTGGTCTTTCAGATGTAGCTATGGCTTTTATAATCATAGGAGTAAGTATACCATGCCTAATAGTTTTTTATCTATTAATTAAACCTTCTTGGATGAAAGATAAAGTATTAGGTGAAAAACCAAAAATTGTAAAAAAACGACACGGCGATTATTTTGAATTTGATGATAATGAATTAAATTAATTATTAACTAAAAAATTACATTGTGTTAAAAAATTAATATTTAATTTTTGTAATTCAACTTTTATTTTTCATTTCATTCATTTTCAAAATCAAACAACTCCTCTTCTGGTTGACTTTTTTCACAATAACTATTATATACTTCCATAATCCACTTTTCAGTTTTTAGATATTCATCTAATTTTTTTTGATTAAAACCAAATTTAGACATCAAAAAACTAAAATTATCTTCACCATCTTTTAATCTTCTAAAATAAGTTCTCATGGATAAATTATATCTATTGGCAATAGTTTCGCTTTTATCATTATCTATATATTTTTCAATTAAAAGTTTTGCTAAAAATTCGTTGCAATTTTCAATGCATTTATCAGTAAGAACTTTTATATTAATAAGTTTTTTCTTTCTTTCAATAAGTTCGATAATTCTATCTGCAACTTTAAGCACATCATTATTTTGATTTGCGCTATAATAAAAAGAATTATATGCTTGCCTATCGATTAAACTATCAATTGCCTCCGTCAACCTATCAAGATATTTATAAACATATAAAATTGTTTTTGCCCATATATTATTTTTCATTTTTCTCTCCTTTGTTTATATTCGCATTATAAATACTAGAAAATAGTATAGTCAAACAATACTGCCAAAAATTTCTTATTTTTTACAAAATTTTACAAAATGTTACAAAAAACAATATATTTCGACACAAAATAATTAATTATAGAGCAAAAAATTTAAAAAATTTTTATTAAAATTTTACAAATAAGTTATAAATAATATAAAAAAAATAAATAAATATTAAAAATTTGTTGAAAAAAAAACAAAAATATGCTAACATAACAATGTTTAAAAAATATATAATATAATCGTATAAATA
>CASEOW010000020.1 GCA_949289785.1 uncultured Bacillota bacterium
AAGATTGTTATCTACTATATCATTATAAAGTTCTCTGTTTGGAATAAAGTGCTTGCTTAAAATAGTTTTTAACAAGCCTTCAGTTTCAAGTATTGTTGGAAATAAATCTCGACATAAATGAGAGAATTTTTCTCCATAATGCTTTTTAACCCACTTTAAATCACTACTTTCCATCTTAGCCGTATATCCTTTTTAAAATATATTTTTTATCTTTTGAAATAAAGCCTATTAAATTAACACTTTTTAAATTAATATTAGTGTCATCTGTCAATTCAAAAGCATAAGGTTGTGAATACCATTTATTATTAGGCTCTAACAATTTATTACTTATTACAATGATATCATTGATATTTGGTTTATTGATGCCATAAAATTCTAAAATAAGTCTATATTCTTTATTGTTGTTTTTATCTTTTAAGATATATTCATTATACTCATTTATTTTAACTACTTCTAAATGTAAAACCATACTTACCCCTATATGAATATTTTAACACACATTGCAATATGAGTCAATGCTTTTAAGTATAACATAAAATTTTAACAAATGTTTTATTTCTCAATACCTTAAAACAATATTTATTGATGTTAAAGTGTGTATAAAAATATCTGTATAGAGTTATAAACTACTATAAAATAATATTTAAAATATCTAATTCGCTAATTAAAACTGAGTTAGAAAAAATATGAAAAATTATTTTGAAACTAGCAAAATAAAAAAAGAAACTATACAAAGATAATAAAGTTCCTTTTTTCTAGTTTAATACATAATAATTAAAGTATTTGTTTTTTATAAAATTGCCCTAATATAAAAAATTCTTATACTTAATCTTTAGTCCCATTTATTAATTCATATTTTTCTTTTGTCGCCTGTCCTCCTCTTAAATGTTTATCTGCAAAATTTTCATCTAATATTTTTTTTAATTTCATATAAAGTGGAAAATCTATCTTCTTAAGTTTTATAGATACATCATGATGAATTGTGCTTTTGCTATAACCATATATTTGAGCCGTTTTCCTTATTGTATCATGAGTTTCCAAAATATGTTGAGCAACTTGCAATATTCGAGTAGACAATTCTTCTTTCATATTCTCCTCCACTTTTATAAACTATGAAAAAGAAAATGAATTTATGTCTTTTTTTGTAGAAATTTGTAGACAAATATTAAAAAATTATAATATTAAATTGAATAAAAATTTTAATTTTTAATTATTTTATTTAAAATAAAAAAGCCATCTTTAAATTTAAGAACAAATCTAAAAATTAAAAATGGCTCAAAAAAATTATTTATTTATAAATTGATCTATAGTTTTTACTATTTCTGGTATTGTTTTAAGATTCTCAAGTTGTTCATCAGGAATAGAAACTTTAAATTCATCTTCAAAACTCATAAGAAGTTCAACTACATCAAGTGAATCAGCACCTAAATCTTCAATAATATTTGCATCATCTTTTATATCATCTGTAGAAATACAAAGTTGTTCTGCAATTATTTTTTTTACTTTATCAATAGTATTCATTACTAACCTCCGCGATTATTATATCATAAGAATTTAAATATGTAAATAAAAAAGCGACAAAATCTGTCGCAATTTTTATTTTGTTGAATTTATAAAGATTATAATCCTTAAAGAGCCCTAAAATAAAGCTTTATAGAGTTTTTTAATACTTTTAAGAAAAAATTTTATTTTTCTTGTAAATCTAGATAATTATTAGGGTCAACAGTGTCATTATTAAGTTTTAAGGTAAAATGAAGATGTTCACCAAGATCAAGCTCTCCGTTAGCAGTTGAAGAAGCAGAACCTATTTTTTGACCACTTTCTACTTTATCCCCAACATTTACTAAAACTTCTTCAGCCATAGAAGAATAAATAGATTCAAAACCATTATCATGTTTTATTGTTATTGTGTACCCAGAAAGATAATCATAATCAACTGAGCTTACTTCTCCAGATAAAACAGCAAACACATCACCACTTTCAGAAGTCAAATCTATTGACATGTGAGCTTCCCACTGATTTAAAGTTTCATTTTTTTGAAGAGCTGAATCTGAATAGTCTTTAATTACTGTTGCATTTTCCATAGGTAATGCAAAATTCAAATTTTGATTACCAGTTTGAACTCCTGTATTTAATGTAGCCATTAATGTAAATGTTAAAGCTACGATAAATATAACTAGTCCTACTGCTAAGTAAATACCATACTTTTTTATAAATTCAACAAATTGGTTTTTCTTTCCTATTTCCATATTACCTCCTACCCAATTTATTGCCAATATTAATTTGTTTATACATAAAATTTTTTATAAATTTTGAGTAATTTTTTTAATAATTCATTTTTCGACATTAATAACCGGTTAAAATTAAAGGAAACCCCATAATCCATTCATTATCAGTTTTTACTAGTTCAAAGTTAACCTTTTTATTAAATACATATCTATAATCATCGTATTTACCATAATATCCATAATAAATTTGATAATTATCTACTTTTCCTTCTCCTTTATAAATAAAGTCCACTTTTTTTTCAAAATAAGAAAATGGAATGTTTTTATCAAAATAATAATTAATCCCTTTTATTTTTTCAAAATCATTTAAATCATATTCTTGATCTGCATTAAAAAAATAATAAAAATTATTCCCTGATTCAACTAAATTATTTTGATATTTTTCATAATAAATACTAGAAACTATAGCTATTTTATTGTAATCTTGAAAAACATTCTTATTATCTTCAAAATAAGATGCAACAAATAAAAGCAATATTATCAAAAAAAAGCCAATCATTTTTTTCATATTTAAATGATTGACAAAATTAAAATTTAATAATATATATTTTTTAATATTAATAATATTTTTGTGTCGAAATAGAAACAAAATTGTAATTTGCTTTATTCAAAATAAATATTTATAAAATAAACATTAAAATAAAGTATGCAATAGCACCTGCAAAACATATAGCACTAAACATAGAAATTAAAACTAATTTGGCTTGTTCATTTAACTTGCTTTTTTTTACGGATATTTCATTTTTGCTATTTACATATTCACTTTGTTTATCATTAATCATTACATTATTATTTTGAATAACATTGTTATCTTCTTGTATTCTATTTATAATTGGTCTTTTAAAATTTGGTCCTGAAGGAATATTTTTTTGATTAATATAATCTTTGTCTTCCATAGCCACCCCTTTTTAATAGTTATAAACATTTTTTAATCTGTTGTCAAATTATTTATAGGATTAAATTGCCAAAATTCTAGTGGACTTTCATCTTTGCTTAGCGATTCAAAAATTATACTTACAATATATTTTGTATCAGTTTTGTAATTTTCATTTTCATCTAAGACGATATTAGAACAAAATGTTACTTTTTCACTAGAAGGTAAAAGATTATTAAAATAATAGTATCCATCAATTTCGTTTTTATTCCAATTTACTGTAGGTTCTACATTTACATTTAAAGTTTTATTATCGCCAGAATAAATATATACTTTTGCTCTTAAATAAATTTCATCAATTTCTTCTTCGTTTTTTATAGAAACAATTTGTGGTAACTTTTGACCGGAAAGGTATGAACCATCTATATTAAACGATATACCTTGTGCTTGATTTTTTTTAATAGTCGTGCTTATAGTTTTTCCTAATATTAAATCTGTAGTATAGGAAAAATCAGTTTTAAAATACCAACCTGAAATTCCTAAATATATAGAAACTGCAAGCAATATAGCTAAAATAGCTGAAGAGAATATCCAAATAAAATTATTTTTATCTATTTTCATAAATCTATTTTGTATTATTTTTGATATAAATATACTTAAAAAAAAGATTATCTATATTTTTTATAAATAATCTTTTATATTATTATTTTTTAATTTGTTTTTTCTTCTTTTTGAACGCTCCGCCCTGAACCTGTCTATTTGTTTTTGTTTAAAAAGCATACTTTCTTCAGCCAAATTATTTCTTTTAACTTCCCACTTATATTTTCTATTTCCATAAGCTACATCGTAAGAAATGATAAAAATACCTTGAACTAAATAAATATAATATGAAAAAAATCTCCAAACCAAAAGCACCCAAACAAGTAAATTTGAACTTTTTATTATTGTTCCAAAAGCAGCAGTAAATGATATCTCATTCATTCCTGTTCCACCAGGAAGAGGAAAAAAAGATGCCGATAAATCTACTAAAACAGACATTACAAATAAAACAATATACATATTATTATCTATACTTGGCATAAATAATTTTACAATAAAAAATGGTATAGAATAATTAGTAAATAATTTTCCTAAAGAAAAAAATGTCATACATATAAAGTCTTTTGGTGACTTAGCATATTGTTTCATTACATCTTGAAAATCGCTTATATATTTCGTTATTTTTTCATATTGTTTTTCGTAATTTTTTACGATTTTCATTTTTCTTAATAATTTCAAAATACTAACAACAATTTTTTTTCCTAGAGTTTTACAAACAGAAAGGAATATTGTTACGGCTAAAACAATGAATGCTAAAACAAAACCAAGAATACTTGTAATAGAAACAAAAGTTCCATAACTTTTATTGGTAAAAGAAATAATTATACAAGCTAAACTAACAATAACCCAAGCTATTTGAGAAAAAACATATTTTGCTAAAGGTATCGACAATGATGTATGAAGTGGAATTCCCCTAGATTTCAAATATGTTATTTGAAATGGTTGACCTCCAGTAGCCATTGGTGTTACCGCATCATAATATCTTCCTATTTCTGCTACTTTATATGATAAACCTAATTTCCATTTTCCAGTACTTTGTTTAACTAAATAACTTATACATAAAGTTTCAAAAGAAATTGTAAGTATAAAAAAAAGTATAACAATAACTAAAGCTAAAGGATTTAAAGTAATCCCTTCAATTGTTCCAAAATCTTCCTTTGTAAGTTGGTAAGTAAGAATTCCAGCAACAACAACGATATTTATAATAAAAAATATTAAATTTAAAGATTTAGATTTTTTGCTTTTTTGTTTAGAAACACTCATCTCAATTTCGTCTAATTTTTTTCTTTGATCTTGAGACAGATCCCCCTCTTTAGATACAATTTTTTCTTCAATATCTAAAATAAATTTTGAATTATTTTTTCTTATTAATTTTAAATCATTTATTTTTATATTGTTATTTTTAGCAATTTTAAATTTTACATGACTTTTTAAAATTAAACTAAATTTTTTTGATAAAATAATTTCACTTATATCTATCTGATGCAAAAAAGAAGTCTGTTTATCACTAGACTTATCTTTTGAAACTTCAATTCCCTTTTTTACACTCATAGCCATATATTATCAAATATAAAATTTAATGTCAAGTAAGCATCATTTTTATTTTATGTAAAAATAAATTTTTTACTATCTAAATAAAAAAACACTTTTTAAGTATATACTAAAAAGTGTTTTTTATTAATTTTATATTATTAAACTAGTCCAACAAATCTGAATAACGATTACTATAAATAGTTATTTTATAATCTTGTCGTAAGAAATTTAAATTTGTACTTTCATAATAAGAATAATTATCTTGGTAAATTTCATCATATAAAACATCAAAATATGTTTTATCAACAAGTAAATTTACTCTTGTTGAATTAAGTGTTTCAATTGCATTTTCATCGCTTACATTCAAAGTGTCAAATAAATTTTCACAAGCACCAGTGTAAATAATTAAATGTAATCCATATTCAGAACGAACTAAACTTGAAGTATAATTGCCATCTTTAGTATTTAAAACACTATCGCCTATCTTTCCACTACCATTTTTATAAAGGTCTATTGAAGCATCATTAAAAGAATCTACAAAACTTGAAACAACTTCTTCGTCCTTAACACCAATAACATAGTTTGAATCAGCATTAAACATACCTGTATCTTCATTATACTTATAAATAAAATTATTTATAACATCACCTACATTATTAACATTTCCACTATTTTGAGCATTATAAAGTGCTGTATAGATTTCTTTACATACATCTTCAAGTGTTTTATCACTTTCTATTTCAATATAATTTCCACTTTCCTCATCATATTGTCTAACAACAGGTTTAATAGAAGAATATATTTGATTTAATTTTTCATCTTTTTCTGCTTGAGTTATTCCACCTTCACCAACATCAATACTATTTATTTCATCAAACTTTGCTTGTTGTTCATCTGTAAATTTAAATAAAATATTAGCAACAGTAAAGAATTTAGTAGCTTCACTATCAGTTCTATAATAATAAATATCATTTAAAGAACTTTGCATATTATCATCATAACTAGAATCTTGTTCAATAACATATTGAGTATAACTTTTTCTAACTTTATTATTATACAAACTTAGAATGTCATTTACTGAAATAGAAGAAATTTCATCTAAATTTTTATTAGAATAAGAGTATTTTTCAATCATGTAAGTTTCGTAAGCAACATTGTACAATCTTTCAATTTCTCTTTCAAACATTGAAGGTGTATCTTCTGATAATCCTTGACCATATTCAGATATTTTTATTTGTCTTACATATTCTTTAAATGCGTCTTTATAATCTTGATTTGCATTTAAAACGTAATCTCTAAAATTTGAGTAAATAAGGTCAAAATCTTCTTTATTAAAGTAATTTCTAGCAGTAGTATAAGTAAAATTAGCTAAAGGATCTTTAGAAACATTTTCTTTTTTTATAGAATACTTACCATTTTCAACAACAAGTGTTGCATTTTTTGTATATCCTTCAAAAGTAATTGTTTCTTCTTCTGTTTCTTCTTCATCTTCACCTATTATTGATTTATAATAAGTTTCAAGATTTTCATTTAAAGAATCTACAACTTTTTGATAAAGGTATGTTTGTTCTTTTTCTGTTAAACCATTTTTACCTTGTTCACTAACACCAAATTCTTTTTCAGCAGTCAAAAGAGTTATTTTTCTATTTTGTAAAAGAGTAATAGTTTCATCAATTGCTTCTTCTCTGGTCATTCCATAATATTGTTCATAGTTATAACCATAGCTTTGATAAGCACTAATAAGTTCTTTTTTAGTAATAACTGCACTTTGATTTGTTTTTGTATTTTCTACTACTGAAATGACCTGATTATAATACTTACCGTAATCAGGTTCAACAATAGAACAGCCTGCAAGCAGGCTTGTACACATTAACATAAAACACATTAAAAAACCAATAAGTTTCTTTTTCATTGTAACTCCATAAAAATTATAGACATATTTTAACATATATAAACTTAAAAACTCAAATAATTTTAAGCGATTTTTAATAAATATTAATTTTCATTTTGTAAAGAAGCAAAAGTAAAATAATCAATAAGTTTTTTCACTTTTTCTTTTATATCCAAATTAGAACCATCAAATTTTATTTTTATAGCTTTATCAAAAGCAAGGCGCGCCTTAAACTTATCAAACCCACTGGCAAGTCTTGAATCAACAATATTTTCTTTTTTCTCAAGTTCAACAAAGAAATCATTGTTGTTAATTCTTACTTTTTTAACATCAAATCTTCCAGCAAGATTTCTAAGATAAGCAAGCAAGCAAAGATTTTCAATTTCTTTAGGGACTTCTCCAAAACCATTTTCAAGACTTGTTAAAATATCATTCATTTCTTCAAAAGATTTTATTTCACTAATTTTAGTATAATAAATTATTCTTTTATCACTATCTTCAATATATCTTTCATTTATGAATGCACTAAGCATAATTTCAAGTTTAACATCTTTTTGATGATATACTTTTTCACCTTTTATTTCTTTTACTTTTTCATCTAAAAGTTTGATAAACATATCATAACCAACTTTAGCAATATGACCATGTTGTTCTTTGCCAAAAATATTACCCGCACCTCTTATCTCCAAATCTCTCATTGCAATTTTAAAGCCACTTCCAAGAACACTAAATTCTTTTATAGCCTCTAGTCTTTTAAAAGCCTCATCTGAAAGATGCTTATCTTTTACAAATGTTATATATGCATAACTAAGTTTGTCACTTCTTCCTATTCTACCACGAATTTGATAAAGTTGACTAAGCCCGAGTTTATCTGCATCAATTACAACCATAGTGTTAGCTGAAGGAAGATTTATTCCATTCTCTATCAAGGTTGTTGAAATTAAAACATTATAAACCCCCTGATAAAGTTTATCTATAACATCTTCAAGCACTCTTTCACTCATTTGACCATGAGCAACACCAAGTCTAATATTTGGAATAAGTTTTTTGATATGCAAAGCAAATTCATCTATACTTTCTACTCTATTATAGACTATAAAAGCTTGACCACCTCTAGCTATTTCTCGAGTGATAACATTTTTAATAAGTTCATCACTTTGCGGAGCAAGATATGTTTGAATTGGCAATCTATCTTTTGGTGGTGTTTCTATTACAGAAATATCTCTAATTCCTGAAAGTGACATATTTAATGTTCTAGGTATTGGAGTTGCTGATAAAGTCAAAACATCAATGTTTCGTTTCTTATCTTTTAGTTTTTCTTTATGTTCAACACCAAATCTTTGTTCTTCATCTAAAATTAAAAGTCCTAAATCTTTAAAAATAACATCATTACTTAATATTCTATGTGTTCCAATCAAAACATCAATTTCGCCATTTTCTGTTCTTCTTAAAATTTCTTTTATTTGTTTTGGTGTTTTAAATCTATTAATAACTTCTACTTGAACTCCAAATGCTTCAAGCCTATCATGGAATGACATATAATGCTGTTGAGATAAAATTGTAGTTGGACAAGCAAAACAAACTTGTTTAGAATTGTATGCACATTTAAAAGCTGCTCTCATTGCAACTTCAGTTTTGCCAAAGCCTACATCACCACAAATAAGTCTATCCATGATTTTATCACTTTCCATATCTTTATCTACATCAGATATAGCAGAAAGTTGGTCAGGAGTTTCAGTAAAAGGAAAACTATCGGCAAATTGTTTTTCTAAAAGTTCATCTCGTTTAAATTGAAAACCTTTAACTTTATTCCTCTCGTTATAAATTTCAACAAGACTTATTGCCATTTCTTTTATAGAAGCACTTACCCTATCTTTAAGTCTTGCAAATTCTGCTCCGCCTAAAGAGGAAAGTTTAGGAGTTTGTTCGGAACCTATATAAGCCGAAATGGTATTAGCCTCTTCACTAGGAAGATATAGTATATCTCCATTTTTATATTCAATTACAAAATAATCTTTCTCTACATCAGAAATTTTCATTCTTTCAATTTTGATGCATTTTCCTATACCATGAAAAGAATGAACTACATAATCATTTAACTTAGGGAGATAAAAAACAGAATGTTTTGACTTAGAAAACGAAGAAATGCTAGATTTAAAAAGTGCATCACAACCAACCCCTATTACTCTTTCTTTTAGAAAAGAAAAAGTATAAGGCATTGATAAATCAGATATATATATTTCTTCTCTTTTTAGAGATGAAGATAAATTTAAGTCATGATATGTCATTCCATTTTCAGAAAAAAAGTTTTTTAATACTTGACTATGTTTTTCACTTCCAGAGAACAAAATAATTATTTGATGCAATTTTTTATAATCTAAAATATCTTTTTTTAAAGCCATAAAGTCAGTCAAATAACTTCTTGGAGATATTCTATCATTAAAATAAGCTGATTGGTCAATTTGCATATTGTCAAAAATGTGCTGACCTTTATCATATAAATCTTCAAAATTTACATATAATTCATGGTCGAAACTTGAAAGGATACTATAACTTGACATTAATAAATCAATTTCTTCTTTAATTTTAATAGGACCATCTATAAATTTTTCTCCATCAATATCAAAAATATTGTTATTACCTATAGGCAACTTGCATTGACAAATTGAACAATTATCAACTTCCGACAAATTTTTCATTGAAACAGGATTAAAAAAATATATTTTTTCAACAACATCATCAAAAAATTCAATTCTAATAGGATTATCGTAAATAGGCAAATAAATATCTAAAATATCACCACGCTTTGCAAATTGACAAACTTCTTGAACTAAAGATACTCTTTCATAACCAAAATCAGATAAAATATTTAAAATTTCATCTAAATCATAAGTTTTATCTTTAAATATTTCAAAAAATTGAAATTTATTTAAATCAAATTTAACAATCATAGAACTAGGCAAAAAAATCAGTCCATCTAATTGATTAGTTAAATATTTATTTATGGCATTAGCAAAAGGAAGTAAATTTCTGTCATTTTCATCTTTAATTTCTCTTGAGGCAGATATTATTTCTATCTTTTTACCAAATCCTTCCAACCCTCTTTTTATCTTTCCAGCACTTACAAAATCACTACACAAAAAAAGCAGGCGATTAAAATTTTGAGCTAAAATCACCTTTTCTCCTTCGCCAACTCCACAAATAAATTTGCTAGAAAATAATTTACTTAATTCTTCTTCAAACAATTTCAAGATATTTTCTCCATAATTTCATTACAAACTTTATCTATTGCTTTATCAAATATTTCTTTATCTTGATTATCTATTTTCGAAAGAACAAAATCTGCAAGGTCTTTACTTTCATCTCTACCTGTTCCTATTCTGATTCTTTCAAATTCTTGACCAATATATTGAGTAATAGATCTAAGTCCATTATGTGTTCCACTATGTCCATGTAATCTATACCTTACTTCACCTTTTGGAAGGTCAATATCATCAACAATAACAATAATTCTTGCGTCTTTATATTGCTCTTTTAACAATACAACAGCTTCTCCACTATTATTCATAAAAGTAGTAGGCTTAGCAAGAATAACACTTTCACCTTTAATCTTTCCTTGAGCAATTATAGATTTGTATTTTTCTTTAGTAAATGAAATATCATTTATTTGTGCAAATCTATCTATTGCCATAAAACCGAGATTATGATAAGTATTTTGATATTTTTGACCTATATTTCCAAGTCCAACAATTATTATCATTTAATCTCCTTTATACTTCTTCGTTAATTAGTTTTGAAAAAGGTTCTATAATTTTACCATTATTAATCTTACTATTTTCAATATAACTAGATTTTATAATGCAATTTTCATTAATTATGCTATCTTTAATTATATTTCCACTTTCCAAAGTAACACCTTTTTCTATTATACTTTGACCACATATTATATTATTTGGATAAATAATTACACCTGATTCAATTTCCACATCAGCATCAATAAAAACAGTATTTTGTCCATAAATAATAACGCCGTTAGAAATATGATAATTCAAAATTTTATTTTGCATAGTATTTGCAACAAAACTTAAATCTTTGCTATCTTCAATGATATATAGATTTTTTTCTTCAAAAAAACTTTCTCCTTGAATAAATTGATTTGAAAATTTTAAATATTCAGTTCTAACCAAAAAGCCACGATTTAATTTTAAATAATTACATCTTGAACTTGAAAAATAATCACAAATTTTTTGAAAAGAAACTTTATCAAGAAGCGGTGTATCACTATAAAAAACAGCTATAATTTTTTTATCAGTGTTAATCGCAATTAATTTCTCTATAATATCATCACAATCATCTATGATAATATTTTCACAATCTCTTCCTGCTAACATTATCCAATCTATCATTTTTTTTCCACACAAAAGCATATTGGAAAAATTTTTTGACAAACTTGGGTGATTAGCCTTCACCCCAACAAATAAAACTTCTTCTTTAATCCAGTCAAAATTTTTTGACTTTATAAGTGGTTTACTGAAAATCGAACTTTCTTCTTCTCCTTCTAAATCAAAAGAAATTTGATTTTCAGCTATCATTAAATCTAATTCTTCAATTTCCATGTTTAAAGTATATTCTTTATAAAATGTTTTGTCAAGAAATTAAAAAATAATATACAAACATAATATATTTTTAAAAAGATTAATAATAAGATATATTAATTTTAAACAAAACCCCAAAAATAAAAAAAATTAATTTTCTAATTAAATATTTAACAAATTTAAAAATAAAATTACAATTTATAAAATTCACTTTATTTATTATAAATATAAAAATCTTTGATAAAATAAATATAAAAAAGAAAAAATGTTTTTTAAAATTTAAAATATATGTTATTATATTATAAATGGAGATATAAATGATTAAGAAAAATGCTAAAGTATATAAATATATAATTTTATTGTTAGCAATTTTAGGATTTATTGCTTTATCTGTATTTGGAAATTTTTCATATGTTTCTAGTGCTGAAGATTTAAATGATTATCAAAGTTCTGGAACACTTGGCAATAGTGCTACTGTAAAAATTTATAATAGAAAAAACAATTTAATAAATAATCTAGAAGAAGTATCGTATCAAAACTCTGTTGCCTATAAAAGTTCTTGGAAAGATAGCAAAAGTTTTGCAATATCTTATATTCAAGACCCAGAACATTTACCAAAAGGAAATCCTACAAGTGAAGAAGGCGTTTTAGAATATACTCTATCCATTGAAATACAATATAAACAAGTTTATTTAAATGATACATGGGAAGGTGGAGAAAAAGTAATTTTAACAGATGTAATAAGAGAAACAAGAAATTCTTTATCTGAAATCGAAAAAATTGTATTTGAATTTGATATTGATAGCGGATATTATAAAGAAGGACAAGAAACAAACAAAATAGGACAGTGGGGAATTTATCAATTTACTGTAACAGTTAACAACTTAGATTCAACTTCAGCATATTATTTTATTGAACCTGAATCAGACTTTAGCACAGAAAAGCTTGAAGTTACTTACGATAAAATAATATCTCCTAATTCAATGCATTATTCTTATGACTTTTCTTTAAAAGATTCAGAAAATTACAAATATATGAATCAAAATTTATTTAAATGGTATGTTATTGGTAAAGCTAAAGATGGAACATATTATGCACTTTTAAAAGAAGATTTGGAAAATCCAACTTTTTCACTTTGCACAAAATATCTTTACGATTCTTTATCAGATTGGGACAGATCAGGTTTAGATTTTTATTTTAATGATAACAATATTGCAGGAGAATGGTTTGTATGGGTGGAATATAATTACTCATCAAGTGATGGCCATTTTATAAGTGCAATGAGTGAACCTGAAAAAATTATTACAGGCTCTGATATAAATAATATGGTAATTGTTTATATAATTATTGCCATTGCAGTAGTTTCTATCGCAACTACATTTGGAGTAGTTTTTTATAAAAAGAAAAGAGAAAAAGTTTGGTAATTTAAATAATTAAAAAAGACGATTATAAATCGTCTTTTTTTCATAATACATTATGAATGTTAGCACCCATAAAATGTAAATAACTATGACAATAATATTTAATCTCTTCAAGTGAAACTTTAAATGCTGGAATATCATTATCTGCAATATAAAGTTTTAATTTAGCGATTTCTACTCCAATTTCTTGAATAGATTTATGATTTACAAGATAACACAATTTTTTTTCATCTTGATTCCAATAATATTCTAAATTTTCTATCTCCATTACAATATCCATATTTTGAATATCTTCTTTCATTGCAACAACTTTCTCTATACTAAGAACACGGTCATGAATAGTACTTAAAGAGCGAGAAACAAGCACTTCTTCTACAACACAAATTGCAATTAAAACAATGAAGATTAAAATAAAATTAATATAATGAAACAATTTCATAAAGCTTTTAATCCTTTTGTTTTAAAAGTTATCCCCTCACCCTTCTTAAACTGAAGATATCCTTCACCTGCTTGGTCTACAGTAAAAAGTAGAACATCATATAATTTAAAAGTCTTATTTTTAGAATTTTTCAAGATTATATTTCTGACTTCTTCTTCACTTAAACCACTTAAAGCTAAATTATCTTTCATAAATTTTCCTTCATTTACAAGAACAATAGGTAAAAAAGATTCATTTGCTTCAATATTTAAATCACTAACAGTGGCTGGCGAACTTTCTGCTTTAGGCATTACACTTACTTTCCCATTAGTTTCCATAATAGCATATTGTATTTGTGATATTGAAAAATATCCACATTCTCTTAAAGCTGCAAATACATCATCTGTGGATAAATTAAGTTTCTTCATAGCTTTATAGTCAATTCCTTTAGGATTAATTATAATTACAGGTTTTCCACTTATTATTTTACTACATATAGAACTATTTCTACTTATTAAAGTTAAAATAAAATGCAATACTACCAAAGTGAAAAGTGGTATTATTCCATGCAATACAGGAACTGATACTTCTGCCATTGGAATTGTAGCTAGATCTGCGATAATTAATGTTAAAACTAGCTCAAATGGTTGCATCTGACCTAATTGTCTTTTTCCCATAAGCCTAAATATGATTAAAACTATAAGATATATTAATATTGACCTAATTACTATCGTTAACATAATTTTATCTTGCGAAAAAATACAATTTTTATAACATTAACTATAATAAAATTTAGATTTTTAAGAATAAATATTAAAAAAGTTAAGAATTTTAAAAAATATTATAAATTATTTATTTAATTTTAAATAACAAATATTATTACAATATAAACTAAATTAAAATAATTTTTAATTATGCTTTATTTGTTTTTATTTTTCCTTTACTTTTTTTACTATCTTTTTTAGGTAAAGATATTTTAGTTTTTGCAAAATAAATGAAAGATTTTAAATCAATAATATTTAATGTTGCACCTAATAAAACAAATGAAGTTGTTGATACTACACCTCCTATAATTATTGTCATGAATAAAGGAAAAATATAAGAACTTAAACTAACAACAAAACTAGTAAGTGCTGAAGCTGGAATAATAACAACTAGACTTTTAACAAGTATAGGTAAAATGCTAAATTCTGATTTTGTTTTTCTTTTTAAAATTATTATATTTAAAAATGCTGTGACTGTATAGTTTATTCCCATAGCCCAGATGATTGAGTTTACACCAATTAAACTAGGCAAAAACCATAAAGCAATAAACATTATTATTGCCCCTACAAAAAAACTAATAAAAGATTTTTTTTCATATCCAAGACTATTTAACAATGCACTTGTAATATTAGTAAGCCCAAGTGGAACAACTATCCAAGAAGCAGATTGCAATAGAGTTCCACTTAAAATATTATCATAAAGAAATTCACCTATCATTTCTCCCATACCTAAGAACAAAGGAACAAATAATGATGAAATAATTAATGCAAAAGAAATAGATTTTTTTATTCTATTTGAAATGTGTTTTTCATCATTTTGAGCAACTGCTTTAGATATATCTGGAACAAGAGCTGTAGAAAGAGAACCAATTATTGTTGTTGAAATAAATAATAATGGTAAAGTCATTCCCATAGCAACTCCATACAAACTTAATGCTTGAGAACTAGTATAACCTATAGCCATTAATCGTGCGGGTATAACAAGTGCAACTAATGGTTGTAAAAAAGAACCTGCTACACGCATAAATGTTATTGGCGAAGATTGTTTAATTAAAGGAGACAAATATCCTTTTTTTAATTTTCCAATTTTTCCTCCATAATAAAAGAACATTAATAATACAAAAATCATTGACAATAAACAAGCAATTGACATTGAAATACCTAAATTTAAAGCATTTTCTATAGCAGTAAATGAAGAACTAATTACCAATACTCCTAAAAGTATTCTTACGATTTGTTCATAAAATTCAGTTACACAAAGAGCAAAATAATTTCCTCTACCCCACATAGCTCCTCGTAAAACACTATAAAGAGAAGAAAATATTAAACTTGGCAAAAGAACTATTAAGATTTGAAAACATCTTTCATCCGTAAAAATACTCTTAAATGCATTTTTAAATAATAGAACTATTAGGCAAAGTATAATAGATAACAAAAATGTATATAGAAGTGATATAGCTATTAAATAGCTTTCTTTTTTTTCTTCTTTTTTTGCAACATAGTGTGCACTCATTCTAGATATTATAAGAGGTATACCACTAGAAATTATAGTTAAAAGCACCATAAAAACAGAAAAAGCGACTTGATAAAGACCTAATCCTTCTGCCCCTACTTCTCTTGATAAGATTATTCTAAATATAAAACCGGCAATTCTTGTTAAAATAGAAAAAATTGTGATTAATGCGACTGTTTTAAACAAAGATTTCATCTTCACCTCTCATATATCTTATTAGACAAGCATAAAAATTATTAAAGATAAGGAGAAAGTTATGAAAAAAATGTTAAATGAAATTTATATAGTAAAACAAAATGATACAATTGATTTAATTGCATCAAAATATAATATAAATCCTATTTCTATTCTTCTATATAATAATATAACCCCAAAAATGATTTCAAAAGGTAAAGTATTATTTATTAAAAAATAAGATAAAGTATTATTATTAAAAAATAATAGAATTATAAATTAAATTATTATTTTTGTTTTTTAAAAGTTTTAGAAAAAATTTTAGAAAAAAATTTTTCTATGTTTTCGCTATATTTATTAGATAAATAAATAAGAACTATAGCCACAACAAAAATTAATGCCCAAACCACCAATCCCCAACCATGATAAGGAATTATATTTCCATTTGAAAAATAACTTACAGTAAATATACCAATAGGTCTCGTAATGAATTGTGTAACCATGAAAAATGTCCAACTCATATCTGTTAATCCTGCAACTAAGCACAAAATATCGTCAGGAAACATAGGTAAAAGCATCATAATAACAAAAGAAAATTTACAATTAGAAAGGAATTTCGACCATTTCTTTTCTTCTTCTTTTCCTACCATAAATCTGACTAACTTTTTCCCAAAAACTTTTCCTAAAAAGAAGGCAAAAGCACTACCCATTAAAATACCAGCTAATGAAAGAATAGTTGCTTGAGCCCAACCATAAATAATGGAACCTGCTATTATGAGTATTGGAGAAGGAATAGGAATTAATGTAACTTGCAAAAATTGAAATAATACAAAAGCACTTCTCCCCCAAAATCCTAAACTTAAAATAAAATTTCTAAACTTACTTACAGAATTAAGTTTTTCCCATAAACCTATCCAATTTAATATAAAATATCCTAACAGCAAAATGCTAAGAATTATTAATAAAACTATACATATTCTTTGTACTTTTTTTATTGTTGTCATATTTTTATTATAAAACTAAAAGCAAATTTTTATGTAAATCAATAAAAATCATTAAAATTTTTGTCAAAATAAGAATATAATCTCACAAATATCAAATACTATAGCTGAATATGGAAAATCAAATAAAAGATACAAAGAAAAACAAAAAATATACTTCATTAATTTGGCTTATAGCAATTGCATTAATTGCAGTTTTTCTTTTAATTTTTTGTCAACTTTATTTTGGAGATGGAGTTTCATCTAAAACAACATTTTATCAAAATACACATGTAAATGGGGTTGATATATCAGGTTTAACAAAAGAAGAAGCAAATAATGTATTGCAAACAAAACTAATTGAAAATGTTGACAAAATTGATATTACTTTGAAATCTGGTGAAAAAGAATGGAAAATAGATGGAAATGATTTTGAAATAGTAGGTAATTTTGAAAATTCTTTAAATAAATTAATTAACTATGGTAGAGAAGGTAATATTTTTCAAAAAAAGAAAATAGAAAATAAAATCAAAGATGAAGGACTTAATTTATATATATCTTACACAGAACTTTTAGGTGGCATAGACGAAAAAGTAGATAATATTATTGAAGAAATTGAAAAACCTGCAACATATTCTTCAATAATATTTAACCCTAATAGCAATGAAATGTTTACTATAAAAAAAGGCGAAAATGGATATAAAGTAGACAGAGATGTTTTAGCAAATGAACTAGATAAAGCTCTATCAAATTCAGAGAAAAGTATAATTGATATACCATTCAAAGAAATAGTTCCAGAAACAAATTTAGAACAATTATTAGAGCAAATCAAATTAAGAGCAAAATATACTACAAATATCTCTAAATCAACTCAAAATAGAAAAGATAATATTAAAACAGCTTTATCTTCATTTAATGGAATGATAGTTTATCCAGAGCAAACTGTCTCTTTCAACAATACAACAGGTCCAAGAACAAAAGAAAATGGATATAAAAATGCACCAATAATTTTTAATGGAAGCTATGTTAGTGGTGCTGGTGGTGGTGTTTGTCAAGCTTCTTCTACTTTATATAATGCTGTTATTAGAGCAGACTTAGAAGTTTTACAAGTAACTCATCATTCCTTACCTGCTTCTTATGTTCCACTTTCTTTTGATGCTATGGTTAGCGAAGGATATTCTGATTTAGTTTTTAAAAATAACCAATCTTGCCCTATTTATATAAAAGCCTATTGCGATAATGAAAATGCTGTTGTAGAAATATATGGACAACCACTTGAAGATGGAGTGGAAATAACAACAAGAACTGAACTTGTAAAAGTTATTGGGCACAGTGGAGATAAAGTAATAAGCGATACTAATGGTGAATATTCAAACCATGTTTTGTATAAAGGCGAATACTATAGACTTAAATATCCTAACGAAGGATATGAAACAAAAGGATATTTAGTTTACAAAAAGAATGGAGAAATAATTGAAGAAAAAGAAGTTCGTCATGATAGATATAGTCCACAAAACGGAATAATAGTTGAAGGAATATATGATATGGAAGAAGGTATGCAAATACAAAATAATGATGTTCGTTGCATAGCTCCGCAAAAAGTAACTAAAGAAACTTATGAAAATGCTAAGAAAAAATATCACATAGAGTAAAAAATATAAAATTTATAAACAATATAAATAAAAAATAGAAAACCTAAATTTAAAGTTTTCTATTTTTTATAAATATTTTAATTTACCTTCTACTGCATTTATTAATTCTTTTTTATTATTATTGACTACACCATCAAAAACATCACTTAATAAGCTTTCAAAAATGGCCTTGTATCTATTAGAATTAACAGATGGATAATATTTTTTTATATCTTCCCCATTTATTTTTAAATCTTTAATTGACACTATAAGTTTGTGCTGAATAATATACTTATAGAAAAACTGATACTTTGAAGCTAAATATTTAGATTTATGAAATAACAATGGATATATTTCGGTGAAATTATTGAAATATTTAAAGAAATATGGCTTGTTTTGTAATCTGTTTAATGCCTCATAATATCCTGAAAGAATATTTATATACTGATCAACCATTTTTTTATTCATACCAAAAGAGTTTGTTAAAATTAAATTTAAATAATAAGAAATAGAAATAGGGTTTACAGTATCAATTACATCAATTAAAAAACCCAACGAACGCCTTTGTACCTTTTTAACCATTTTAAATTTAATTTTTGGACAATCAATTCCAAAAATAGGCCATAAATTTGCTTTATTAAATTGTCTAAGTGCAATCATGTAGGATTTAGACTTAGCAAGTTTTTTGTATTTAGTAGGACTATGAAGAATTCTAGTGATTTCATATATAACTTTATCACCACCTACATCTCGCAAATTATTTGAATACTTAAGAGCTGTTAAATATGTTTGTTTTTCTATTTTAAAATTTAATTCACATTGAAATCTAAATAGCCTTAAAATTCTTACACCATCATGACATAAAACTTCATCTGGAGTTTCAACAGTTCTAAGAATTTTTTTCTGAAGATCATCAATGCCATGATAAAAATCTAGTAATCTATCATTTTTTATATCATAATATAAACTATTACAAGTAAAATCTCGTCTTTTAGCATCTTCTTCCACACTTTCTATAAATTCGACTCTTTCTGGTTGATGATGGCCACCTTTGGCGTAATAATCTCGTCTAAAACAAGTATATTCATATTTTTCACCTTTTGGAGATGTTACTAACATACTTCCAAGCATTTTACTTTTTATTTTACAAATATACCCACTACCTTGCAGAAGTTTTTCAACTTCTTCAACTTTTAATTGTGAGCAAATATCAACATCTTCCAATTCTATATTTAACAAAAAATTTCTTACATATCCACCAACGATATATAATTCACAAGGGAACAAATTTGCTAATTTTTTTAGTTCTTTTGATATTTCAAGTTGCATAATTATAATTATATTATATCATTTAAAAAGTATTGTCAAATCATTTTTTATGAGTTGACAAATTAGTTGAATATTTAGTATACTTATTAATAAGATATGAAGAAGAAAAATAAAGTAATTATTATTGATGCAAAATCAATTTTGAAAAAAAATGAAAAATATAAAAAACTTAAAGAAATCAATGATGATATTTCTATTCTTTTTTACACTTTAAAAGGTGTTGAATATAACAAAGGTTTTATTTACAAATTAAAGAAATCTTTAAAATTTAAAAGAAAAGAAAAACCTGAAAAACCTCAAATTCCAGAAGGGGTCGAAAGATTCTCTCCTTCTTTTCAAGAAGGTTTAACAGAAGAACAAGTAAAATCAAGAATAAAAGCAAATTTAACAAATAATACAAAAATTAAATCTACTAAAAGTTATACTTCAATTTTTATAAAAAATATTTTTACCTTTTTTAATATGTTATGGCTAATTATAGCAGTTGCTCTATTTGTTGTAGGTTCTTATGGAGATCTCATGTTTTTATTTGTTATAGTGGCTAATACTGCTATAGCAATAATACAAGAAATAAGAGCTAAAATAGCAGTAGAGAAGTTATCTATGGTTTCTACACCATTAGTAAAAACTATAAGAAATGGCATGGAAATTGATTTACAAGCAAATAAACTCGTTCTTGATGATATTATAAAACTAACAACTGGAAATCAAATTCCTGCAGATTGCATAATAATTGATGGTAAAGTAGAAGTAAATGAAAGTTTACTTACTGGAGAATCAAATTCAATAGAAAAATCTATAAATGCTCCTCTGCTTTCTGGAAGTTTCATAGTTTCTGGTATTTGCTATGCAAAAATAGAAAAAATAGGTAGAGATAATTATATTTATCAAATGGCAAAAAAAGCTAAAGAATTTAAAGCGCCTGAATCTAACCTATTTAAAGATTTAAATAGATTAATAAAATATATTGGAATAGCACTTGTCCCTATAGGAATATTAACCTTTTTAAAAGAATTTGCAATAGAAGGCTCAACTCTAAAACAACAAATAACCAATACAAGTGGCGCCCTTATTAGTATGATTCCTGCCGGAATGTTTTTACTCGTTACTATTGCCCTTGCTGTTGGAGTTGTAAAACTTACTAAGAAAAAAACATTAGTTAAAGATTTATATTCAATAGAAATGCTTGCTAGAACAAACGTTCTATGTTTAGATAAAACTGGCACAATAACAGATGGGACGATGAAAGTTGTGGACTTTATTACCTATACAAAAAAACGAAAAACAAGTATTTCAAAACTCTTAGCAAATGTGCTAGGAGCACAAAAAACAGAAAATTCAACTTCAAATGCACTAATTAAAGAATTTGGCAAAGCACAAGATTTTGTTATAAACAATATTGCTGAATTTTCATCTGAAAAAAAATACTCTATAACTGAATTATCAAATAAAAAAATTTATTTTTTAGGCGCTCATACTAGAATTGGTTGCAGTTTAACTGCTGAACAACTTGAATATATTAAATTGCAACAAAATAAAGGTTTGCGTGTGTTGGCATTTAGTGAACTAGAAAATGAACAATTTGATAAAAATATGTCAGGAAAAAAATCCACACTACTTGCTTTAATTATTATAGAAGAAAAAATTCGCGATGAAGCTATAGAAACAATACAATGGTTTAAAGATAATGGTGTTGAAATTAAAATTATTTCAGGTGATGACCCTGCTACAGTTGCAAAAATAGCACAAAGAGTAGGTGTAGAAGATAGTGACAAGTATATTTCACTTGAAAATAAAAGTATTAAGGAAGTTGAAGTTCTTGCCAACGAATTTACAGTATTTGGGAGAGTAACTCCAGAACAAAAATACACTATTATAAAATCATTGAAAAACAAGGGAAATGTTGTAGCTATGACCGGTGATGGAGTTAATGATACACTTGCTCTAAAAGAAGCGGATTGTTCAATAGCAATGGCTGATGGAAGTGAAGTCGCAAGAAGCATTTCAAAACTTGTTTTACTTGAATCAAATTTTTCATCATTACCTTCAGTTGTAAAAGAAGGAAGACAAGTAGTAAATAATGTACAAAATTCTTCATCTCTTTTCCTTATGAAAACATTTTTTGCAATTATACTAACAATTTTAACACTTTTCTTACAACTACCATACCCTTTCATACCTAGAATGATGATGCCTCTTGAAGCTTTTGTTATAGGAATACCATCTTTTCTATTAACATTTGAACCTAATAACAAACCGATTAAAGGTAATTTTATTCCACAAGTTTTAAAGCGGTCATTACCTAGAGCATTGCTACTCTTAATTAATATAATAATAGTAATGATGATACACTATACTCAATTATCACAAACATTAACTCATGACGAATACCAAACACTTGTAGTTCTTGTCCTAACTTATACTGGTTTCTTAAATCTTGCATCTTTATGTTATCCATTTACTTTACTTCGAATTATAACATTAAGTGTTTCACTTGTTTGCATAACAGGTGCAATAGCAGGACTGCCAAAATTATTTTCAATTACAACTTGGTCTTTAGAGGTATTGTTAATATTCTTCTCTTTGATTGTTGTTTCTATAATAATTTTAATTGCAATCAGATTAAATAGAAAAGGATTAAATAAATTGCGTGATAAAATAATAAATTTATTACAAAAATGATAAAAACTTTAAATAAAAAAATATCCCAGCAGGGATATTTTTTTATTTTCCATTTACTATATAATCATATAAAGAATAAGTATTAGCAGAAATTGTTATAGTTGATATATAAGAAGTTGTATTGTAATATGTTCCGAAATAGAATGTTAATTCATTTTCTGTATTTTCACTATTTATAGGGAAAACAACGTCTACGTAACAAAGTTCTTTTGATCTATCATAACTAGAATACATTGCCTTTCCATTAGATTTAAACATAGTTTGATCTACATTATAAGTTAATCTTACATAATTATCACCTAATGAATTAATTAAAGATGATGAAAGAGCACTTTTTGTGTCAGAATCAGAATAAAATGATTGACTTGGAGAGCCTTCATTTATTGTGTAACCACCAAGTTTACCAGTAAAAAGAGCTGTTAATGTGTTGATTTTAAATGATTTTTCCATCAATTTAGAAAATTCTGCAAACTCTGTATTATCTTTTGTAATAGTACTTTTTGTTTGACCACTTATAACAACTGTATAAACTGCTGGTTCTTCTATGAAAAATGGTTTTAAATTAACTTTTACACTTGCCATAGTTATAATAGCTATAGACAAAGCTAGAACTACTGAAAGTATAGAAGATATAATAGTTATTTTTTTTCTTCGTTTATTTTTTAAATATTGATCACTAACAGTAGTTAATACTTCTTGAACTTGTGAAGGTGTTTTATCATTATTTAGCTCTGAATTTTTAGAATTTTCATTGGATATAGTGTTTGTTGAAATTTGAATATTGTTTTCTTCAAAATTTTCTTTTTCTTCCATTATTCTTCCCCTTTCTTAGTTTTTTTCTTTATTGTTTTTTTCTCAGAGCTTTTATTTTCAGATTCTTTTTCCTTGTCTTTTTTATTTGCTTTTTCTGCATTTTTATTTTCATTATTTTCAGAACTTTCATTAGTTTCAACTACACTGGATTCTGAATTAACATTGTTTTCATCTTGGTTAGTTTGTAAAATTTCTAAAACATCTTTACCTTGCTTGATTTTATCTTCAACTATTATTTCATCGTTATTTTCTTTTTGAGATTTAGCTTCTTCATAGATTTTTTTAATAGAATCAAGTTCTTCTTTTGTAATTATACCACTTTCGTATAATTTTTGTCCTTCTTGAACTTTTTTCTCTATTGTTTGAAGTCTCTCAAGTTTTGCTTGTTCTTTTTTAAATTTTTCTTCTTTTTCTTTTTGTTCCTTTTCTTTTTGTTCCATCAAAGCTGAAATTTCAGTTGCTTTTTTTCCTTCAATAAGCATATCAACTTCTTCTTTATTGATAGTTTCTTTATCAAGTAAAAGATTTGCCATTTCATTTAATAAGTCAACATTATCTGAAAGAATTTTCTTAGCTCTCTTGTAGTTATAATCAATAATAGCTCTAACTTCATCATCAGCTTCAGCAGCAAGTTTTTCTGAAAAAGAATTTTTAGTTTGATAATCTCTGCCTATAAATACTTGTTCTGAAGAATCTAGACTAATGAATCCTAAATTCTTACTCATACCCCAGTTATATACCATATTATGGGCAATTTTTGTAGCTTGATTTATATCTCCTGATGCACCTGTTGAAATATCTTTAAATATAAGTTCTTCAGCAAGTCTTCCACCCATACAAACAGCGATTTCATCCATAAGATAGTTTAATGTTCTATAAGAATTATCATTTTCTGGTCTTTGCATTGTGTAACCACCAGCCATTCCTCTTGGAATTATAGATACTTCTTGAACTTCGTCAGTATTCTTTAATTTTTTAGCAAGTATGGCATGACCAGATTCATGATATGCTGTAATTTTTCTATCTCTTTCAGTAACAAGTCTACTCTTTTTCTGAGGACCCATTGTAACTTTATTTATACCTTCTGTAATATCAGACATAATTATTTTAGGTCTATTATTTCTTGCAGCTAAAATAGCAGCCTCATTTAACATATTTTCAATATCTGCGCCAGTAAATCCAACAGTAATTTTTGCTAAAGTTTTAAAATCAACATTTTCATCGATAGGTTTATTTCTAGCATGAATTCTTAAAATTCCCTCTCTACCCTTTACATCAGGAATATTAACATAAATTTGTCTATCAAATCTACCAGGTCTTAATAGTGCTGGGTCAAGAACATCTGCTCTATTAGTTGCAGCTAAGATAATAATACCTTCATTAGATTCAAAACCATCCATTTCAACAAGAAGTTGATTTAAGGTTTGTTCTCTTTCATCATTTCCGCCACCAAGTCCTGCACCTCTTTGTCTACCTACAGCATCAATTTCATCAATAAAAACTATACAAGGTTTATTCTTTTTAGCTTGGTCAAATAAATCTCTGACTCTTGAAGCTCCGACACCGACGAACATTTCTACAAAGTCAGAACCACTAATTGAAATAAATGGAACATTTGCTTCGCCAGCAACAGCTCTTGCAAGTAAAGTTTTACCAGTTCCTGGATGTCCAACAAGTAAAACGCCTTTAGGTATTCTAGCACCTAAATCTGTAAATTTTTTAGGAGCTTTTAAAAATTCAACGATTTCTTTGAGTTCTTCTTTTTCTTCTTCAGTTCCAGCTATATCAGAGAATCTTACTTTGCTTGTTGTATAAGCTTTAGCTCTTGATTTACCGAAACTCATTGCTCCTTTACTTGAACTACTTAGAAGTCTAAATATCATCCAAACCATGAATAAGCCAAAGGCAATATAAAGAATAGGATAAATTATGTCCCAAGCATTAACTCCATCTACACCAACTTTTATTTGTATAGCTTGAAAGCCTTCATCATTGGCATGCTCTTTATTATAATCATTTATTGCTTTTCTAACTTCTTCGACAAATCCATCACCATATTCATAATGAACATAGTAATCAGAATAAGAAGGGAAATTACCTACATATTTAGAGTCTTTAATTAAAAAGTACATTGTATCATTTTTATAATAAACGGCAATTAATTTTTCATTTTCATCTTTATCATTTTTATGAGTGCCATCAATCAATTCTTGAACTTCACTCATTCCGCCATAAAGATATTCCCCTTTATAACCGTTATTTGTAAAAATTAATATGAAAAGAAATAATATTAAAAGCAATACAATAAGATAGGAATATTTAAATTTAGGTTTTTGTTCGTTCATGTTTTCTCCTTATTTCTCAATGTGACTATTTTAACATAAATTTAATTTTAACACAACAAAATAAAGAGGCATTTTTATAAAAAGTCAAACTATTTTTGTTTTGTCGACATTTTTTTATTCAGGCTGAACAATTATATTCAATTTAAAGATTACCTGATTTAAAAATTCATCTTCACCGCCGTGTTCTTTAATAAAATTTTCATAATCCTTCCTATTGTTTTTATAAAAGCTTTTGTTTATACCTATGACATCTGTCTTGTTTTCGCGAAGCAAATTAAGAGAATTTGTAAATTGTTTTTTTATTTCACTAACTAACTTTGTTGAAACATCGTCTGTAATTTCACTAAATTCGGTAGGTATTTTCAAAGATTGATGTTCTCCTTCAATTTCTGCTAAGTCCATATTTAAAATAAGTTGACAAACATAAAGAGGATATCCATTTTGAAAACTTGTATTTGTTAAAATCTTTTTATTAACTATTCTATAAACTAAATTTACATTTTTACCAGATTTTTCTACATCATAAATTTTAATTATTTGATTTTTTGATTTTTGATTAAGCATATTTATACCATTTAATTGATCAACTGTTAAATTTGCTACTTTTTTGCCATTTTTTAATAGTATTGCTTGCCCATCATTTTCTACTTCTGTCATGCTTTTAGATTGGTTTTCAGATTGAGAACTTTCTGAACCTGCTGAAGATGACTGAGAATTTTCTTTTGAAGCATCTTCTGTTTTTGTTTTTAAAAAGCCCATTAAAGAAGAATTTGTAATACCATAATATCCCTTATAGAAAGCTTCAAGCGAAGTGTCGGTAATATATAAATTTTTTGCATTATAATTTATTACCTGTTCAAGTTTTAAACCAGTTTTGTTGACAAGATTTTCACTACTTTCTAATAACTCTTTAGCACTTTTATCAGTGCTAATAAATACAGTATTTTCTGGTAATGAAGCAAATCTAGAAAGATAATCAATACTTGATGCCACATCTTCTTCTAACATGCTTTCGCTTACTACTGTTGTCTTTGCATGTGCTAAACCTATTTTTCTTCCCATAGAAATTTGTGCATTATATAAAGCTTTAGCTAACGAATCACCATTTCCTGTAATTATTGAAGTCTGTTCTTTGTATGTCTGATTTACTGTTGGAATAAATGTCAAAAGTGAAACTTCATATTCTTCTTGTTTGTCTATTCCAATAGCAATGACTATTCCTCTATTTTTATTCTCCCCAGGTGAAAAAAGTGCCAAAGGAGTAAAAAAAATTAAAATTATTATAAAAACAAAGAGCATTGGATGAGTTATGAAATACTTAAATTTTTTCTTCACAATCTAACCTCCTACGCTTTATCTTATCTTTTTTATTTTTGTTTTTATTTTTTATTAAGGCAATTATTAAAAATATTAACGGCAAAATATAATTAATTATAATTCCCAAAAATGGTAGCCAAACAATTGTAGATGTAACCATTGTCTGATAATTACCTATAAATAAATAATATAAAATTCCAAATGTTATATCGAAAAAAATAACTGCATAAAAATTTTTCAATAATGGGAATATAGATGTTAAACTATTACAAAAACCGAAACAAAAAATTTCCATTTGAAATAGAGTAATAAACATAATAGTTAACATAGCAATAATATCTACTCTACCAACAGCATTAAATTCAACAGAAAAAACCAATAAATCCGCTAAAGCATTGTTGTGTATAAATGAAGTTACTTCATATTTTGAATAGAATAAAAAGAATAGTAATATTATAAGAAACACTCCAAAAAAAGAATACTTATAAAGTCTTTTTTCATCTCCTTTTTTAAATTCTATTTTATCAATTATCGTAAATAAAAATATAAAATCACCAAAAGTAAAGGCATGAGAATAAATTGATTTAAAAATATCTTTATAGTCAGCTACAAAAAAAGATGGCATTGACATATTAGTAAATAATGAGAATATTAAACACAGAATAAATCCAGCAAGAACTACTCCAAAAAATATTTCCATAGTCCTTGAAAATCCTCTTACTCCGCACATTACACCATGATTAATAACTGGTAATACAGAAATAAGAGCAATCCAAAGAAACTCATCTTTATAAATTTGTTGTTTTAAATAAACATAAGTAATACTAAAAACTGAAATCACTTTCATCATAAAAAAAATAGTTAGAATTAAATATATTATTTTAGTAAAAAAAACACCTATTTTAGACTTTAATATATCATATAATTTTTTATCTGGATAAGAAGATTTTAATTTTATAAATATTGGAACAAGTAAAATATCTAGAACAAACAAAATACTTAGTGCAAAAATTGAATCTGCTTTTGTATTTTCGTACATTAAAGAAGGTAAAAGAAGTATTTTGTTTGCAAAAATACAAAAAATCATTATTATTCCAACCTGTCTTATTGATATTGTATCTTTCATAATCTCTCCTTTTTTCTTGGATTAAATGATTTTGGTCTACTTTTCATTTTAGTAATTGGTTCAGTTATAATACCATCTTTTAAATCACTTGATATTCTTGGAGAATAAGGAGCAAGGTATGGAGTTCCATAGCTATCGATAATATTAAGATAATTAATTATATAAACTAATCCTGAAACAATTCCAGCAAGTCCTAAAGAACCTCCAATAATAATAAAAATAATTTGTAATATTGAAATTTGTGAAGCTTGCTCGGGAATTGTATATAAAGCGATTTTCGCTAACGCAACTATAATAACACCTGGTGGAGAAATCAATCCAGCTTTCACACCTGTATCTCCTAATATTAAAGCACCTACAACAGAAGTAGCAAGTCCTAAATAACTTGGCAGACGCAAACTAACTTCATATAAAATTTGAAAAAGTAAAAATATAAAAAGTATTTCCAAGAAAGGAGTAAATGGCAAACCTTGAGTTGTATCTGCAATAGTTATTAAAAAATTTAGTGGTAAAATCGAATAATGAAATAATTGTAGTGCTAAATAAAAACCTGGAGCTACAACCGCAATTAAAATTCCAAGTAATCTTATAGTTCTAACAAAAGAAGAATAATGATGATTGGTATAATAATCATTACTATTTTGTAAATCTTCTATAACAACATATGGTATTGTTAAAACTATTGGCGAGTTGTCTACAATGATAGCTACTCTACCCTCTAAAAGTTTCGAACAAATTACATCTGGCTTTTCTGTATTTCCAATTTGTTTAAATAATGAATTTGGTCTATCTTCAAGGAAACTTAAAATATAATAAGAATCTAAAACTCCATCAATAGTAATTTTTTTAAGCTTAGATTTAATATTATTTATAATTTTTTTGTTGGCAATTCCGTTTATGTAAGCAATACAAACTTTAGTTTTAGTTTGACTTCCCACTCGTAACACTTCAAGAGAAAGATTCTCACTCTTTATCCTTCTTCTTAAAAGAGTTATATTAGTTTGTAAATCTTCTACAAAACCTTCTCTTGGACCTTGAATAACTGGAGAAGTTGGCGGTTCAGTTGGCGCTCTTGTAGGAAATTTCAATAAATCTACTGATAATATTTGGTCTGAAAAATCAGTTAATATAATTATCTTGCCGTCAAGAATATCCTGAATTAAATTATCTTTTTCTATTATCTTAACATCTGCACATTTGATAATATTTTTTACACTTTCAAATGTTAATGGCATAGAATAAGTTTGCAAAGGAAAATATATTGCACTAGAAAGCAAATTTTGATCAATAATGCTTTTTAAAAATATTAGTCCAATTTTTTTACCATCTTTTTTATAAACTCTAAAAGCAAAATCCACACTATTATTAAATTGCTTTTTTAATTTTTGTATTTCTTCTTGTATATTAAAATAAGACATACTCTCCTTCTTTTGAAATAGTATGTCTTATTAAATAATTTTTTATTACATATCAAATGTTAAAAATCAAAACTTCTATTTATTTGGTTATCTTAAACTGAAACTTCGACTCTTATATAGTTAAAATTATTTTCTTTGTTATATTTATCTAAAGAAGATATTTTAATACCTATAGAAGAAACATTTTGAAAAATACTTAAATCTATTTCATATTCATAGCAACTTTCATTTTCATTAAAAGTAGTTTCAAATTCTTCCAAATAATAAATTGCCCCATTAATATTGATTGATATTTTTTTAGCATTATCTAAATTTTTTGCACTCAAAATTTTACTATCATTATCATAATTAATTTCGTAGAAATCATTATAAGTATTATAATAAGTAAAGATTAATTTATTAGATAGTTTGCTTGGCAAATAACCTTCATTGTTAGATGTAGCATATATCGTTGCAGTATATTCATCACCTTCTATTCGAGAAACATCAAAACTTAAATCATTGATTTCAATTTCATAAGAATTATTTAATCCTTGTAAAATTAAAACATAACCATTTGCATTTTCAATTTCTTTAATTATAATACTCTCT